>JABEVM010000075.1 GCA_013041585.1 Chlamydiota bacterium | reverse complement strand
CTGTTTTTTTGAATTTTGAGAACTTTTTTCAAACAATGTTTTGAAATTTAAATAAATGTATATCTATTAGATGCTTTGTTTTTAGGTTAAATGTAATTGAAGCTTGTTTCGATTTCGACTTTTTGTTATTGTATATTCATTTATTAAGATAAATAAAAGGGATTCTTATGGGTTTGTTTTCGCGTAATAAACCAAAAATTAAGATACAAACTACGAAAAAAGATGGATTTAGCGGCTGGATCAAGTGTACGCATTGTAACGAGCTCATCCACGCCAATGAATTGCAAAATAACTTACACTGCTGCCCAAAGTGCGACCATCATTATAGACTGAGCGCTTCCCAAAGAATCCAATTACTTACCGATGAAGACAGTTTTGAAGAATTTTTTACCGAATACAAACCTATTGATTCTCTGCAGTTTGTCGATACGGAACCCTACCACCAGAGAATTTTAAAAGCCCAAGCCAAAACAGGTCGCGATGAAGGTGTTATAGTCGGAAAAGCTAGAATAAATGGCAAACCGATTGCAATTGGAGTGATGGATTTTAGCTTTATGGGTGGTTCTATGGGATCTGTGGTCGGAGAAAGGCTCACTTCCCTAATAGAGCTTGCTTTATCAGAAAACCTTCCTCTTGTGATCGTCTCCTCATCTGGAGGGGCCCGTATGCAAGAGTCTGTTCTCTCTCTTATGCAGATGGCTAAAACTTCTGCAGCACTTGCTAAACTACATGAGAAGAAGGTTCCTTATATCTCTATATTAACAAACCCTACCACTGGCGGAGTGACCGCGTCCTTTGCCTCGCTTGGCGACATTATTATTGCCGAACCCGATGCGTTAATTGCTTTTGCAGGCTCTAGGGTTGTGGAACAGACAATTGGCCAAAAACTACCAGAAGGTGCACAAAGATCAGAATTTCTTTTAGAAAAGGGAATGATCGATTGCATCGTAGCGCGCCATGAGCTGAAAGATAAATTATTTTTCTATATTGATTTTCTAACCGGGAACGAAAGACAGTTCCCTGCTAACTCTGCCTTGCAGATGCTGTATGGCAATCTTAAGACCAAAATGAAACAAGCTGCAAAGCAACCTTTAGAGAAGCAGTCAGCAGCCGATCTTCTTTAGTCCACCATGAGATTTTTTAATTAGGGCAAATTTTGGTTTGCCCAAAATCGCTTTTTATAAGAAACTACGACTTGAAGTTATTATAGAGAGAAATCATGGAACGGAAAAAAATCGAAATACCCACTATTATTGAAGAGGGGAGCCAAGCTCCATTTTATGCATCTGACGGTGCAGCTGGAGCCGATGTGCGCGCAAATATACCACAAGATGTGATTATTGAGCCAGGATCTTCTGCTTTGATTCCAACGGGTCTTCGATTTTCTATTCCGGAAGGATATGAAATTCAAGTCAGACCTCGAAGTGGTTTAGCCTTAAACAATCAGATTACTGTTTTAAACACTCCTGGGACAATTGATTCGGATTATCGCGGGGAAGTGAAAGTGATTTTAATGAATCATGGAAAAACTTCTTTCGCTGTAACTCCAGGTATGAGAATTGCGCAGATTGTCGTTGCCCCAGTTTTCCAAGCTGAATTTATTCAAGAAGAACATCTTTCTGCTACTTTACGAGGAGAGAAAGGTTTTGGACATACAGGAAAATAGTACTGAAGAGATTACTCCAATTACGAGTGATCCGTATAAATTTTTTAAGAAGGGAGACTTTGTGACGATATCCAAGTATTTGGATGAGAGTCTTGTCGTGTTTTTAGATGTTGAGAATAGGAATCAAGCTTTAGAAGCCTTGGTAGAACGCTTAGATTCCGTGGGCAAACTCAGCGATAAACAAGCATTTTATCAGGCAATTTTAGAAAGAGAGAAGATTGTTTCTACTGGAATTGGACTTGGTGTTGCAATTCCTCACGCGAAGCTTTCTGGATATTCCGATTTTTTTATAGCGATAGGGATTCAAAATACTAAGGGAATTGAGTGGAATGCATTAGATGGATCTTTGGTGAACCTCATACTTATGATTGGGGGCCCAGAGGACAGACAAACCGAGTATTTGAAAATCCTTTCTAGGTTGACAATCGCGATCAAAGATGAAGAGAGAAGAAAAAAATTAGTAAAAGCCACGAAACCGAAACAGGTAATAGACCTCTTTGAGGGATGTTGATATGGACCTAAAAATTAGAGATGTAGCTCAATTGCTCAATGTATCAGAAACTACGATTCGTCGTTGGATTGTAAGTGGGGTGATCCCTGCTTATCGTTTACGATCTCAGTACCGCTTTAGCCGTATTGAAATCGAAAATTGGATGATGCGATGTAAGCTTACACAAGATGATCCTGGGTTTCGCCCCTTTTCTGAGGCGCAAATCTACCCGGTCCTTTCCGAGAAAAATGAGGAGAATTTGCTAAATAATCCTCCCAGGGGAGGAATGCAACAATTTAGTCTATATCGTGCAATGCACAAAGGGGATATCTATTTTGATGTTCCCGGAGAAACGAAAGAAGAAGTGATTAAATCTGCTATGAAACTTGTAGCTCCTCCACTCGGACTTGATGCTGATGTGATTACAGAACTTCTCCTCGATCGTGAAAATTTAATGCCGACAGCATTAAATCATGGAATAGCGGTTCCGCATACAAGAGATTTCCTGTTACAGGAACCGTTTGATGTGATAGCCACCGTTTTCCCAAAAAAGCCCATAGAATATGGGGCTTTAGATGGAAAACCTGTGCACACATTATTTTTTCTTCTTTCAGGTACAGACAAAAGACACTTGCATCTTCTTGCAAAACTGGCTCATTTGAGCAGCAGCAGCGAAGGAATGGCAATGCTTCAGAAAAGACCTGAAAAAGCATCGCTTTTATCCTATGTCAAAGACTGGGAAGCGAAAATTCGACAACAAACTGAATAGAGAGATATGTTTACTAGACTTTTTCAAAAAAAAATTATTGGCGGTTCAGAAAGCTCTGAAACCGGATTAAAGCGTACATTAGGAGTAAAGCAGCTTACTGCTTTAGGAATTGGGGCCATTATTGGAGCCGGAATTTTCGTATATACCGGTCAGGCTGCTGCTGAATTTGCAGGCCCTGGGGTTATTTTTTCTTTTATTTTTGCAGCAATTATCTGTGTGTTTGCAGCTTTTTGTTATGCAGAATTTGCATCGTTAATCCCTACATCAGGCGGACCTTATGCTTACGCTTATGCAACACTTGGGGAATTTGCAGCATGGGTGATTGGTTGGGGACTTACTTTAGAGTATTTGGTTTCCGCATCAGCTGTATCGGTGAGCTTTTCAGGATATTTTTCCAGTTTTATGAAAGATTTTGGGGTCACTCTTTCCACAGCGTGGACTACTTCCCCACTTCAATATGAGGTAACTACGGGATGGGCTTTTAGTGGTTCCTATCTTAATATCCCTGCGATACTGATTGTAGCCTTTATAGGCGGTATGGTCTCAATTGGGATTAGATCTGCTTCTCTTCTCAATAATATCATGGTGGCGATCAAGCTTGTGGTTATTTTCCTGTTTGTTGGCTTAGGGGTATTTTTCATCAATACAGACAACTGGGTTCCTTTAATCCCAGAGAACACTGGGGTGTTTGGTGAGTTTGGATGGAGTGGAATTTTCCGAGGAGCGGGACTTATCTTTTTTGCCTACATTGGGTTTGACTCCTTATCAACTCTTGGAAATGAGTGCCGCAATCCGCAAAAAGATCTTCCTATTGGGATGATGGCGTCTCTTGGGATTTCTACCCTTCTTTATGTGATTGTATCTCTTGTACTCACTGGGGTTGTAAGCTACAAACTTCTTTTTGTGCCGGATCCATTTTCTATCGCAATTGATGTATTAGGCTCAAAATTTATATGGCTTCGTCTTTTTGTTAAACTTGCGATTTTAGCAGCGTTATGTTCGGTGATTTTAGTGATGTTCTTAGGACAAACTAGAATTTTCTTTAGCATGTCGCAAGATGGTCTCTTACCTAAATTTTTTGGAAAGATCCATCCAAAATTTGGAACGCCATTTAAAAACTCCATGATCGTGTTGGTAGTTGCAATGCTTTTAGCAGGGACGCTGCCTGTTGTTATGTTAGGACAGCTTGTTTCTATGGGAGCTCTTTTTGCATTTGCGTTTGTTTGTTTTTCGGTATTAGTTCTTCACTTTACTCAACCAAACCTAAAAAGACCTTTCCGTACCCCGTTTAGTCCATGGGTTCCGCTGCTAGGTACATTGATATGCATTTTCCAAATGTGCTTTTTGCCTATGGTAACTTGGATGCAACTGCTTGTATGGATGTTAGTTGGGATTGTTGTGTATTTCTGCTACAGCATAAAACATAGCAAACTGACTCTTCAAAAATAAACCTTATCCCTTTTCAGAAATTTCTATGTCTGAAAAGGGATTGTTTTATCTACTAGAAGTTCTGTTTGAATTTTGGATTCAGATTGTAATCTATGCTTTTTTGAATCGCCAATTAGGTACGGGACTTTTTCATTCAGTGGAACCTTCCCCAAAATTATGAATCCAACGTGTAGCAATCCACTTTTCTCCTTCAAGGACAGGAGCGCCAGCATGAAGAGTTTTTGGATTTGCATCCCTATTTTGTAATAGATTCCAAAACACGAAAGCAGTTCCCTTTGTAGGGGTTACAGAAATATTGACCCTTGGGAAAATTGTCTCCCCTCCTTTCGTAGGGGTATTTAAATACATCAGAAAGGTAATTTCTCTAGTTATTTCTTCTCCTCCTACATCCCAATGAAGTCCAAATTGACCTCCTTTCTCATAATGTACAATTTGCATCGGCTCTCCATGAGAATGAGGAGTTTTTGTTGTTTCTGCAATCCTATTTTCTATACCCTTTATCAAAGGATCTTCATGGTCTTGAGGACAATACATTTGGTTGCTTGTTCGAAAATCTGTAGGAACTGTTTGTCCTATGTCCTCAAAAACCTTTGTTGAAGACTTCAAAGAAGGAGTTGCATACTCAATTAAATACTCACACTCCTTGTCACTTAAAAAATGTGGAATAATCAGCATTTTGGGATTTTCACAAATTTGTTGAACAGTATAATCGCGTAGAATAGGTTCTATAGGTCTTTTCATCATAATCATAGCATTCAAACCCACTTGCGCCAAAACTGAAAGAGCAGTAATGCCTGTAATAGCGGCTCCTGACCAATAAGGCGCATATTTACCACAAATTGCGACTATAGACTGCACAACTTTAGGATCAGCGAGCAGTTTTTTAACTATTACAGCCCCAGTCACTAGAGGAATTAAACGTCCACTCTGTATTTCTTTTGATATCTCGCGGGTAAGTCTTCGAGGCTCTCCTGGTACAGGAATTTGTATTTTGAACGTTTTTTGTACTTGAAAACCTTGAAATTTTCTTTCCTGTGCAAATTGAATATCTTTACCTGTTACATAAAAAACCGAGTTTTTAGAACTAACAGATGACATAATTTAACCTATTATTAATAGGTTTTAATTAATTATATAAAATATGAAATTAAAATCTAAGTAAAAATTATTTTTGAAAGTGTTGTTTGCAAATAAAGGACGGAAATGTTCGGAATGTCTAGGTTTGGTCCCACTTGGAACCATCATTGTAGCCTTTTAGTCTGTTGAAGGTGGCTCAATCCTTAAGGGCTAGCTTGAACTGTTCTTGGTTCCGCGGCTCTTGAGTCATTCAATTTGAGTTTGTTGCTGCGCTGAGAAAATGGGCTCCTCGTTAGCGATCTATACTACGCGAACAAGTGTTATGAACAAGATGAGATATTTGCTATTTAACAT
>JABEVM010000012.1 GCA_013041585.1 Chlamydiota bacterium | reverse complement strand
GTTTTATAAATGCTTATTATAGCGAAATCATTTTTATTACGAAATAAAAACAAACAGCATAAATCGATTATATTTTTTTGCGATTTTGTAATTCTTGGTAAAGACAGCGCGCAATAGTATCAAGAAGAACTGAACCGCTTGTATCTGAAGAGTTTACAGGCGACCCAACTGTCTCGAAAAGAAAGCTCTTTGGTAAATAATTTTTTACTACCAGGTCCTGATAGAGGCAATAAGGCTGATTTGAAACGAATAAACACTTCCCTGGCTTTGGGAAGAGGTCCATCCAAGCCTGAATTGTATCGCCAGTTGAGGGACGGCGCCCCTTTTTTACATCGAAGGGAACTGAAACGATTTGAAAAGGAAGCTCCTTCATTTCTTTAGGCATTTTCCAGTGATCGTACACATACTGCATCATCTCTGTCTCATTTTTTGGGGCTTTCCCTGTTTCCAAAAAGATGCTTGCAGGTTCAATCCTAGGATCTAGCGTTCTTTCCCCTGCTAAAAAAATAAGTTCTCGAAAACGAACACCCATCTTCCAAAGTTTTATCAAAAAACTAAACCTATCCTGCACACTGGAAAAAATCGCCCCTAAAACAAGAGCGTAATCATAAAACTTTTCCTTAGGTAAAACCTCTTGAAAAAAACCCATTCCTTCAGCTAACAAACGAATCTTGTTTACTTCTTTTGGACTATACAATTCTAAAATGTCCCACCGCTCTTTTCCTTGCGGTCTGAGCCATTTTTTTTGCGTAGCCTCAACAATTGATTCTAAGTTGTCTTCACAAGTGATACTTGTTAAAGTAAGCAAGTCTTTCAAATTACTAGAATATACAAAATAGTCCTTGCTCGGTACTTCAGCAGAAACATTTGATGCCCGTGCTTTAATCCCTAACAAACCCAGTTTTTGGTACCATTTGCGTAAGTTCATTTTCATTCCCTATAAAATCAAAGATGCGAACAAATTGGAAAAGGTTTTTTTATCCTCATCCTAAGATTTTGAGAAAATTGTTTCTACCAAATCTTACATGAGCCAAAAATTTTCCTCTCAGAGAAGAAAACAGTGTAAAAAAAACCAAGAAAACTTCTATTGTCATTCCTACATTTACTAATTTTTCTGCACTTATTTATTACGTGAAATTGTAACAGTTTCAGATTTCACGAATTTTTCAATTTGAAGAATTTTGAAATCCTTTATAAAAAACCCTTCACAACGGAAATACGCTTTTTATGCTACCGACTCCTCCTGTAAGTTCTGATCCTTCTGCTTCCCGAACTGCTTCAACAAGCTATCCACCAGCACCTCCTTCTTATTCCACTGATCCAAATGCTGTAGGAACAGTACCAAATGCGACCCTTTCTTCCACGCAAAGAGGAGTAGCATCTTCTTCCGCAGGACAACCCTATGAAGGTCCTCAACCTATAATGCCAACAAACCTACCCTTCGGAGCAGGAGCTCCTCCTCCACAACGAGAACCCCCTCCTCCGCCTTATCAAAGTCCTCGTTTAGAAGCACAAAACCTTCCTGATCCACAAGATCAACCTGCAGATCTTGGTGGCTCATACGTATTGCCTGATGTACCACATGCAGAAGAAGGTACAAGAGAAGGAACCTGGGTGCAGCAGGGTTCACATTTTATACGATTACCTACCTCTTCATCACCAACAAGGCCTCCTGCTATTCAACAATCACCTTGGATATTTCCTTCAATGGGCAGTCTACCCGCTCCTGCAACTCTGCCCTCAGGTTCTCAGCCTCGTTTACATGCGCAAAACCCAGCTGACGCATCAAGAGGTGAGCCTTCGGATCTTGGTGGTTCATACATTTTGCCGGATTTAGAACACATGCGAGATGAAGAAAGAGAAGGAACCTCGGTGCAACAGGACCCAAATCGTTTACGATTACCTAGTCTCTCACTTTCATCTGAAAGACCACCTGCTAGGCAAGGTCTCGACTTGATACTCCCTACAATTGGTGGTCCAGATCCAGCCGCTGAAACTTTACCACCATATCCTCAACCTACTGGTTTAGCTGACACTCCTCCTCCCGAAGATGGATATCCAAGACAACCTCCCCACTTAGAAAATCGAGTCTCAGCTCTTGAATTTGGAAAGACTGTTATGACCTTAGGGTCAGTCATTTCTTTAGCAAGCGTGTTTATCTCGACTTTATCTAAAAGAGGATCACATCCTTCTCTTCGTATTGCAGCTTGGGCAGCTTTTGCAGCTTTTGGAACTGGGTATTTTACGTTACAAAGTCTTGGTAGTGAAATGCAAACTCCACCGAACACTCCGGTACAACCTAATACAATCCAACCCAGTGAAACTTTTATAAGGCTGGTAACAACTTTGCAAGCACTCCAGCAGAGAGTAAATCTACTGCTTACAAGAAATACAGCTCTCCATGAACAAGTCCAAAATTTACAAGGTGAAGTAGCACGTTTAAGTAGACCTCTGACTCCGATCGCTAGCAGCTCTTCAGCGCCACCACGAGCCCCACTTGCTAACACCTCTTTAGATGAAAGTATACGGGCAATTCAAGAGCGCTTCCAAGGAATAAACGATACAGTTCAAAATCTTAGACAGCGACTCCCTCAGTTACAAGACACAATGACTATACTCGAAACCAGCTTCCAACAAGAATACCAAATAGAAGAAACTTTAGATCAGCTTACTTCGCAACCCTTGCCTGCATCCCAATCTGTATTGACTTTATCTGAGGGTGACGAAGCAATTCTAGAGCGACTAGGACTTCTAGATACTATCCAAAGAGAATTAAGAGAATTTGCAAATCTCATTGGCACAATTTCTACTGCAGATGAAGAAATCAATAGACAATTAGCCGCGCTGCAAGCTCAGTTATTAAGAAGATAAACTGCTAGAAAAACTAAGTCAATTGATGCTAGACAACAACTAGCATCAATCTTTTATTTTTTAAAATAAAAGCACTGCTTATTATTTTGAAAATAAAACCATTCGTGAGTTAAAAGAAAATTAATTCGCGAACATGGTAATAAAATGTCTTTTCTTAAAAATTTCAGAGCAGCTCTATCTCTTTTCCTTCTTTTTTGTCCTATTTTGCATAGCGCTCCCCCCACTCCAGCTCCTACTAGTTCCTTACCCAAAGAGCAAACTGCGCCTGCACCTAACCCCGCGGATTTAAGCCAAAGCTGGTGGCGCTATTACAATGTAAGCGGAGATGAGCTGCAACTTCGCATACAAAAGAGCATTGAGGAGTTAACTCGTTTGCAAAGCTCTTTATCCCCCGAAGAAAGCTTAGACGCCTCTCCTTTTATCGAAAGGATTATTTCTATCTTACAAACTCTACCTGAGCTGCAACATCCAGCTGAGCTATCAGTTCCAGAGGCAAAACCTTTCCTTCAAGAGTACAATCTAGAAGAGTTTGTAGGTCTTGCAAGAGATCTTCAAGAAACGCAGCAGCAACTAAAAAATACGATTTTGCAAAAAAGCCTCAATATAGAAATTTTACAATCGGGAAACAAATATTTAGACACTCTTGTTGCAGCCTACTTAATTGTATCGGAGACTTCCTCTAAAAAACTGCTACATGGACTTGAGGTCATGTCAGAAAAGCTGACACTTATTGTTGACGAGTTCCAAGTAAACTATCTTCAAGCCTTGGAAAACCAGCAAAAAGATCAAGTCCTACATCTACAAAAGGAAATTGATTTTGCGCGAAATCATCTTACCTTTCCAAGCTACTTAGTAGACCAAATTCAAAATGAGGTGCAAGAGGCCCAAAAAAATCTGAAAAATGCCATTACTACCGTGTTCAATGCGCAACTTGCCTATACAAAAGTTCATACACAGTATCTCTCCTCTCCAATAGAAAAAGCAGTAAGCTCGCAAAAACTTATGAAAGCTTCCGTAGGAGAGGCGATCTCTCAGATTGTTTTACTTAATAAAGAAACCGAGGGCACCGTCCTCGAGGTGAATAACTTCGATGCAGAAAAGACCATTTCCCTCTATCGCAAGCAAATCACAGCATCGCAATCGAAAGTAAATAAAATCACAAGGTCGATCACAGACTGGCAAAAAAATGCAACGCTTGATATGGAACAAGCTCTGCAAAGCCTTTCTTATTTGCAAGAGCAAAACTCTACGGTTGAAAGCCTCGAAAGAGAGGCCTATCAAACCTCTTTAGATCTTAGCCAGCAAACCCTACTTTCGATACAAAGATTAGAAAATGAGATTTTCATCTCTGAATTTCTCTTAGAGCAACTTGATCTTCTGATCAAGCAGAAATACCCAACCCTTACGGATAAAATCGCAGATCAAACAACTTCTTTTCTGATTTACATACAAGAGCGCGCAGAATGGATGCGTGAGAGTTTTTTTAAAATCGGCAATACTCCCATCACCTTTAGAGCGATCTTAAAAGTGATCGCGATCTTAATTTTAGGATACGCTTTTGCAACATTTGTCCAAAAATTATTGCATCGTCTTGGGAAAAAACATAATCTCCTCAATGAATCAGCTTTATACACATTTAGCCGTTTAGCCTATTTCTTTATTCTTTTACTTGGCCTTGTGATTGCGATCTCATCCATTGGTATTGACTTTACCGCTTTTGCTTTCATTGCGGGTGCGTTCACGTTTTGGATAGGATTTGGGCTTCTTTCCATCATTCAAAACTTTGTCTCAGGGATTATTGTTCTTTTAGATAAAAATATCCGCGTAGGAGACTATATTGTTTTGGAGTCTGGAGAAAAAGGGATCATTCTCGATGTCAATGTAAGAACGACCATTTTAGAGACATTAGAAGGTCATAAAATCTTTATCCCAAACTCTGAGCTGATCATCAAAAAATTCACAAACAAGAAAATCTCCGATCAATCACATCGGATTTCTATTCCCTTCAAAATTTCTTATCAAGCCGATCGAGAATTGGTTTGCAAAATGGCGATCGAAACTGCTGTAGGGATCCCTTACACACTCCCTGTTCCACCTCCTCAGGTCTGGATGACACAGCTCAATGACAGCAATATTGATTTAGCCTTGGTGATGTGGGTCGATGAAAGCAGCATCAACAAAAAGACCACTTCCTTAGAATCAATCTATCTATGGGCGATTGATGATGCACTGCGAAAAAATAAGATCTCTCTATAGCCTATAGAGACAAAACCATTTACCTAAGAAATGTGAAGTGCTATATTGACCGCTTTTTAGGTGTAAAATTATGCATCCGGTCATTACAGATTTTCATATTATCCGCCCTTCTTTAGAGCTTTCTCAAGAAGAGACGCTGGCATGGATTGCAAAAGCCCATAAAAAAGCGGAAGGAAAAAAGGAAAATAAGACAAATGAAGATCCTGAAATGCAGCTCTTTCATGAAGAGCTGAAATCACGCCTTTATAAACTTGGCATCGGCAAAGAGAAAATTCAAAAAAGAGGATTGGAATTCGCAGATTTTTCCCATTTAGATTGGGAAAAAATGGAAATTTTCTCCTTTGAAAACTCGTTAGAAGGGGCAAATTTCACTAAAAGATCTGCGCTCTTTGATACGATTTCTACGAAAAAATTTGAGGAATTTTATCCGGAAAATGCCAAAGCTCCAGACCATCTGATCCATGTAACATGTACAGGATACGTAGCTCCAAGCGGAGCGCAAAAAATCATCTCCAAAAGAGATTTTGGGAAAAAGTCCATAGTCACTCATGCCTACCATATGGGATGTTATGGGGCTATGCCTGCGATTCGCATGGCACAAGGATTTTTCCATACAAGTCCCACAACTACTGCACACATTGATATCGTGCACACAGAAGTATGTAGTTTACATATGAATCCTTTGCTGCATGAAACAGAGCAGCTCGTAGTCCAAACTCTTTTTGCAGATGGATTTATAAAATACTCCCTCCTTTGCCAGCAAAGTATTCCTAAGGGCAAACCTTATTTTACCATCCTTTGCACACTTGATGAGATTGTCCCAAATACACTAGAAAAAATGACCTGGAAATGTGAAAGCTGGGGCCTCCGAATGACGATATCTAAAGACATCCCAATTTTACTTGGCAAAGCCCTTCCGTTATTTGCTCAGCGTCTCTTTGAAAAAGCAGGCCTTTCCAAAGACTTGATCACGCAATCCCTTTTTGCAATCCACCCAGGCGGCCCAAAAATCATCTCTCAAGTTGCGAACTTGCTTGGTTTGCAGCCTGATCAAATCTCCCATAGTGAAGAGATCCTTACAAATTTTGGAAATATGTCTTCCGCTACACTTCCTCATATCTGGGATAAAATTCTAAAGGATGACAAAACACCTTCAGAAACTCTCATTGTAAGTTTAGCTTTCGGACCTGGGCTCAATATTTCCGGGTCCCTCATGAGAAAATCCACTGGTGGTGAACTATGTACTTTCTGATTTTCCTGCCCTTTGTACTACAGACTATCCTCATCGGGGCCGATGAATATTTTTTTCATATTAAAAGAGGTCTTCCCAAGTGGGAAAGGATTGGTCATCCCCTCGACACTCTCACTGTTTTAAGCTGTTTTCTCTTTATTCTTCTCATTCCTTTTACAGAAGAGAAGATCTCTCTTTATGCTTGCCTTGCTATTTTCTCCTGTATTTTTGTGACCAAAGATGAATTCATCCATAAACATCATTGTCCAGCAAGTGAGCAGTGGCTCCATGCACTTTTATTCATCAATCATCCTATACTTCTTACTTTAGCCGGATGTCTTTGGCCTCTTATTCATCAGAAAAATTCATTCGCATGGCTAGATGCTATGCTTGTCCATTCAGACATGATCCGGATCTTTATTATGGCGCAGTGCGCCTTTATAACTTTGTTCTTGCTCTACCAAATTATCTATTGGAATATGATATGGAAAAATCCGGAAAAGTCATAAACAACGCCTTTTATGACGATCTAAAAGAGGAGTGGATGGAGAGGGAAGACCACCCTATTGCGCTACTGCGCGCTGAAAACCAAATTCGCAATCCATGGATTGCAAAAGTGATCAAAGAGCGTAAAAAAACATCTGCAAAAGTGTTAGATATCGGATGCGGAGGGGGCTTGCTTACCAACTATCTTGCTAAAGAAGGTCATCAAGTGTCAGGAATTGATCTTTCTACTTCTAGCTTAGAAATTGGGATAAAAAACGATCTCTCAAAAACCGTCGAGTACAGGCAAGCCAATGCCTACGCCCTACCTTACCAAAATGGAATCTTTGATGTTGTCACTGCCATGGATGTTCTTGAGCATGTAGAAAATCCAGAAAAAGTGATTAGCGAAGCGTCTCGAGTTCTTAGCAAAGATGGGCTTTTCTTCTTCCATACATTCAATCGCAACTTGTTAAGTTATCTACTTGTGATAAAAGGGGTCGAATGGTTCATTCCTAATACTCCGAAGAACATGCATGTCTATCCTCTCTTTATAAAACCAAAAGAGCTGCAAATTCTATGTAGAGAGCATCAACTTTTTTTCGAAGATACCCTGGGGCTTAGGCCTTCATTCAACATGTCCTTTTTTTGGAAAAGGCTCATTTCTAGAAATTCAGCCGTAAACATAGAGTTTACCTTTAGTAAATCTCTTATGACGGGATACTGTGGATTCGCTATAAAATCCACAGTGTAATGAACGCTACAACCCAAATACAGCGAGCCCTATTCTCTCTTCAACAGGCCAATTTTTCACAAGGCACTCTTTAAGAATTGCACTATTTACAGGTTTTGGACAACTATCCGTGAAACACTTTGGAGGAGTTACATTTGATCCAGATGAAAAAATCAGTGTGGAAGGATTTCTATTTTTGGCTTGTTCTATTTTCCGGACCAGAGGACCTGCTACCACCCCATTCATTTTTGGCATTTCGTTATCCATAACGATAATATGAAACTCTTTTTCTTTTACTCTCTCAAGAGCTTCAACGCCGTTTTCTGCTGTCGTCACTTGTGTTTCTGCATTAAACCCAATTGTTTCTAATAACGAAGTAAGTATCAAATGGATCATAGGCTGATCATCAACAAGTAAAATCTGCATCTCTTCCTTTACTAAAGGAATACCTCGAACTACGATTTCATCTCCGGAAAAAGTCGGTAGGCGAAGAATGTTCTCCTCTTCTACCTCACCACTATCTATTACTGTAACAATCCCGCTCCACTGCATGTTTGTTTGACTGATAAAGGTCCAAGTTCCTATTTCAATCGAAGAGATTTCACTTTCCTCTTCAGAATCTTCTTCATCAAAAAAAGGAACTATACTTTCTAAATTTCTGTGTCTGTCAATGGGATGCAAAAGGCTATCAAAGGATAAACCCTTCAATAAACAACCAAACATGTTATTTGCTTTCTCGTTTGCATCTATAATACGTCTAGATGCATCTACTTTTACGTACGGAAGCGCATCTTGCCCGTATTTACTAAAACCTGCAACTACATCTGGAATGGAAAGAGATGCCATATACAAAAACCTCAAATTTATTATTTTGGTGCCTGAGTATACAAG
>JABEVM010000074.1 GCA_013041585.1 Chlamydiota bacterium | reverse complement strand
GTGTTCACTAATATAAATTTAAATTCACTTTCTCTTAACAAAAGACAGCAATGAAAAAGCCCCTTTCCTCTAACCAGGCAGATAAAAAAAATAAATCAGCTAACAAATCTCAAAGGGCTAAAATTGCTCGTACAACTTTGAGCCTTCCTAAAGATCAGCTAAAAGAATTAAAAATCTGGGCTGCAAGAAAGGAAATGAAATGGAAAGACGCTGTTGAGCATATTTTTGATAATTTCTTGAAAACAATTGCTCGGTCGAAATCCGACTCTGAGAATTCTGAAAGCTAGTCCAGAACCATTCTTTTTTATTCCAGTTGAAAGCTCTAGTTTTAGGGGCTTTCTTACATTCTATATACATAATCCCCCATAGATATTCTTTATAATTATTACACAGTTGTAGGGGTAGACCCAACAGTCGTGTCACCAGCCGCCATTTGGGAGAGAAATTTAGGAGTGGATGGGGTTTGAAGCCCAATCGTACGAAAACATACGCTAAGGAATTTCTGGATCCCCTAATTGACATTTCGCGGTTTTAGTCAAAAACATCCATTTTGATCAATTCTAAGAGCCATTTCCGCTCCCCTTTTTTGAAGTTATTATCAAATACATCTTTTAATTTGTTTTTAAAATTATCTGTTTTATTGATTGCATATAAACTTGAATCTTATAATCAAGGCCAAGACAATTTTGCACAGGAGCAAAAAATGAAAAAATCAAAACGCGTTATCAGTATTTTTTTTCTTATCTTCTGTTTCTCAGTTTCTTTAGAGAGCAGCGAAAATAAACCCGATCTTCTTCAGGAGAAGGTTCCTTCTTTGAAAATTCAAGCTGCTGAATTCAAAAGTAAGGATGGGACTTTTGCTGTAAACGTAAAACTCTACAGTCTATCTCCTACGAATTACGAACTAACTTGCACGGGCTTAAAAAAAGATGAGGTGATACACTTCCTCTCCCGATCCGGAAAAGAGGAGTTAAAATACGATATTCCGTTTTCAACAAACATGGGATTCGGATATTCACCTGATGTTATAGGAGAACAAGGAGGCACGTCTTCTATAAAAATAGAAAGATCGACAGGTGATAGCGTAGAATTTACTCTCTATTGGGGTGATGCTCTAAATTAGAATATAACCTAAAAAACTTTGCAAAGCGTTGTTTTCGGAGAAGAAAGAAAATGGTAGATTCAGGAAAAAGAAAAAAAACTCTTTCTACAATGCTGGTAACTTACGATGAGGACGAAATTAAAAACCGTTTCAAAGAAAAATTCGGTCTTCAAAGGTTCGAAGAGACCGGTGTTTCTCGAGTAATCAAAAAAATGGGATACTTATGGCTTGGGCGAGAACCTTATGGCAAAATGAATTATTGGGTTGCTGTGTGGCCAAGAGAAAGAGTTGGTGGATTTATTCTTAAGCATATTGTTATCAGAGCTCACTACGAAACACTAGTAGAGATAGCCAAAGATGTTTTAGACGGACGTTTAAGCAAAAATGATGCAAAAACTTGGACTATAAGCGATGGAGACTTCGATGAAAAGCTTCTCCGTTGTGAAGCGATTGTAGCTAAACTAGCACCGCAAAGGGAATCAGATCCTTTAGCTGTTAGTGTCTAGATCTAAACGGAGTTTTCTGTTCCATTGCTCCCTAAACTCCAGATTTATCTTAAAAATATAAAAGTGACAGCACCGCTGACAGAAATTAGCTGGATACCACAAAGACGTAAATTTGGAGGATGCGTTTCCGAAAAAGTTTTTCAAAAAAACTCAAATTTCAAGCTGTTCCCCTTCTGATGGATACTTCTCTCGCGCTTGAACAATAGCTTCTTGAAGTTTCTTTTGTAAAAGAGAACGAGGAGGAAGATCGGTTAAATACGTTGCTACCCTAATACCACTCTTTTCTAATTGTAATAATTCTATATGCTCATCCGACTTGTCGGCACATAGAATCAATCCTAAAGGAGTCTCTTCATCTTTCTGTTGTTCATGCTTTTCTAGCCATCGAAGATATAATTCCATTTGGCCTTTATCGGCTGCCTGAAATTTTCCAATTTTTAGCTCTACCGCCACCATCCGGCGTAATTTTCTGTGGAAAAACAACAAATCTAAATAGTAGTCTTGGTTACCTATTCTTATTCTTTTTTGTCTGGCTACGAAAGTAAAACCATCGCCAAATTCCATAAGAACATTTTCCATATTTCTTATTATGGCTGATTCAAAATCTTTTTCACTGTAGGTATCCCGCATCCCTAGAAAATCAAGTAAATAAGGTTCCCTAAATACTAAATCAGGAGTGAGTTCGCCCTCATCTCTTAACTTTTGCAACTCTTGCTTAACTAATTTAGCCGGTTTCCTAGAAAGGGCCGTACGCTCAAAAAGCATACTATTGATGTTCTCTCTAAGCTCTCTTACGCTCCAATGTCCGATTCGACACATCTCCGCATAAAAATCTCTTTGAAGATCATCCGAAAGGTAGATAATCTCCAAGAAATGACTCCATCCTAATTTTCCAGACAGCGTCTGGAAAATCTTGGGCTCTGGAAAGACTTCAGATAAACGTATCATGTTGAATATGTTTGACTTAGAATACCCCCTGCGACCATACTCCATGCTTAATTTTCCAGACAGCGTCTGGACAATCTCTTTTCCATAATCTGCACGCTTTTCCTTTAATAATTTTCTTCGAATACGATCCCCAATACTCCAATAGAGTTTGACTAATTCAGTCCTGAGGGCTTGAGCAATGTGATTTCGTCTCGACTCAATAAGAGCATGAATATCATCAAATAATTCCTCCGAAATTAGCTCAGAGGAACTTGTTTTTGTCTTTGCTACAGGAAGCTTTTTCTTGCTGGTTTTACGCACCGATTTTTTTTTCACTCAGTATCGCCTTTTAACTGTTTACATATTTTCACTCACCTATAGACATATATAGCATATGCCATATGAAAATCAAGTACACAGGTAGGGGCTGGGATTCGGAGAGGGGGATTTTTCTTAGTGTTCCGTTTCTGTAGGGGTATATCAAATAAGCGAACCGCTTATTCGATAAAAACCCAAATCTCTAATTGTGAATTAAAGTTGTTTAATCCCTTCAATAAACTCTACCAGATGATTAACGTTAACAACAAAAACCGTTTTTTCAAAGCTACCTGACTCTGTAATGATTTCCTGCTTTCCAGCATCCCATTTAACTGAATCTGAAAAATTAAAACCCACATAATTTTCTTGTTGGTAATTACAAAAATCTTTCAGATTACCATCTACATCAATCTGTTCTGGACTAAATTCCATTGAATAGAGTTTCGCATTAGTTACAATTACAGGAATAAAAGTAACAAACTCTGAAAGAAATTCTTTTTTTTGATGTAGCTGCCAAATATACGCCTCTAGGTTTTTGAAAGTTTGCAGTGTAAATCCATGTAATATCTCTTCTCTGCCGGCTCTTTCAGCGAGCTCGGGCGCAAAAGCTACTTTACCCTTCTTAGCTC
>JABEVM010000073.1 GCA_013041585.1 Chlamydiota bacterium | reverse complement strand
GTATACATGTAAGCTATATTTTAATCAGATTCATTGCTTCGGTTAGAGGCTTGAAAAAAATAAAACATGTTTTTTTTTCGCAGATACAAGAATCTATTGAATTAAATTTTTTGTATTATGTATGAAAAAAGTAAGGCACCCTAAACAAAGAGGATACTATGGCCAAGAAAGCAGCAAAAAAAGCAGCTCCTAAAAAAGCAGCTACAAAAAAAGCAAAAAGCAAATCAAAAAAATAGTAAGCCCGCTTCCACGGATTTACTAACGTTTTGTTTTGTAATTAATCGACGATTGCAGCGTATGTTGTAATCGTCGATTGTGTTTTATATGGGTGTTAGTTTTTCCTATCTTGCAATTCATAAACCCTTCTTTTATCCTAGTATCTGTAACTTAAGATGGGTGCATATGAATTCTTTTTTTAAGAGCAAATATCAAGAAGTTTTATTCTTAGGGATCACGCTACTGGCTTTTATTACTTTCTACATAGAAACCGATATCTATACTCCAAGCTTTCCCGAAATGGTCACCTACTTTAAAACAAATGAAGATGCGATCCAAATGCTTCTCAGCATGAATTTTTTAGGACTATGCATATCGTCCTTGTTTTTTGGGCCCGCCTCCGATGCCTATGGAAGAAAATCTGTGCTTTGCACGGGACTTTCTATTTTTATGTTAGGAAGTATCGGATGCGCTCTGACAGATTCATTAAGCCTTATGATTCTGTATCGATTTCTACAAGGTGTTGGTTGTGGCGCTATTGTAAGTTCTGGCCTTGCTACCATATTTGATGTGTATCCAGCTGAAAGATCTTCTAGGCTTGTTTCTATTCTCAATGGAGCCGTATCGGGTGTGATGGCGCTCGCTCCAATGCTGGGGAATTGGATTAGTTTGCATATGGGCTGGAGGATGAATTTTTATTTAATTGCGGTCCTAGCGATCATTACAGTTGTTTGTACAGCAGTCTTTACTAAAGAGACTCTCCCTAAAGAGAAAAGAAACAAGTTGAACCCATCTAGCATTTTCAAAAATTACGGATTGCTCCTTCTTAATTTCCCATTTATGGCGCATTCGGTGATTTGGTGCTTAATGTTCAGTGTTGTCATTGTTTTCATTAGCAACCTGTCTTTAATTTTTGTAGATCATTTACATGTTGCAAAAGAGGTTTTTGGGTATTACCAAGCCTCGATTATGGCGGCTTTTTTCGTCGGGAGTATGGGCGCTGCTTATTTGATAAAAAAAATTGGGATGATGACGACAAAAATGATTGGAAGCCTATTTTACTTACTTGGAATCTTCACTTTAGGAGTCCTAAGCTTTTTTTCTATTGATTCTCCACAGCTACTCATCACTACCATGACACTCGCAAGCTTTGGAAGTGCTCTTTCCATGACAATCTATTTTACTTATTCTATGTTCTACATAGGAGAAAACTTGACTGGTTCTGCGATGTCGTTTACACAATCCTTTCGACTTCTTATGACTTCCGGACTTGTCTGGATTGCAGCAAGCTTGTTTGATGGGAGCACAAAGCCTATGAGCCTGCTCGCGATTTTATCCACAGCATCTTGCTTAGGGCTTTATGTTATGTTGTACATACGAAATCAGCATTTAGCTCCCGCTACGCGCAAATTGGAAATTTAAGATTTTTCAAATCTAGTATAGGCAATTATGAACGAATCAATTGTGTTTTTCTTAAAAATTACTCCTAAGCCGGAGTGCTACGCGGAAATTATGCAGAAGATTCAGGATATTGTTCCGCGTGTTTTGGAAATTCCTGGATGTGAGGTATTTTCTTTATCTGCATCGATTGACCCAAGTGACCGATCCCTTTTTCTTTATGAAGTGTTTGCAGATCAAGAATCGTATGATTCTTATCACGGTCAAGGGTACACACAAATTTTAAAAGAAGTGTGTAAAGATGGCTTAGCAAGCCCTATTCAGGCTCAAAGGCTAGTAAAAATAGTGTAATAACAATGACGCTTTCGAAGTTACGGCAAATCTGTGATTTTTTCTTTTTCTAGTTTGGAAATTTCTTCATCGCTGAGCTTTGTTTCGATCAGCTCAATGAGCACACCGTCTTCTTCGAACATCGCTACCCGATATCCTTCGAGAGGATAATAGGGACCTAAAATGACTTTTTTTCCTTTAATTTCCTTATCTAGATTTTCAACAGTAAAGGCAATGTGGGGAACTTTTGTTATGATTTCTGGAAGGCCGTGGCCTTCTTCAAAGCGGTGCCACATAATATGGTACTTGTTTGCTTCATAGGGTGTCGTATAAAACTTAAAATCCCCAACTTCCACATAGGATTCATTTTCTTTGACTTCGCTGGTTGGAATTCCATAATGGCTATATTTCATACATTCTCCAAGAAAAGGCATAGGATAATAAACTCATATCTTATTTGTAAAATATCATAAGGCTTTTACAAGCAGTAGAATAAAAAAATCTATTGTTTTTAGAAAGATTTGCCACTTCTTTTTTGATCCATTGCATGGTAGAATGATTACACTTACTCTACAGGGACGTGCATATGCTCTATCAAGCTAAAATTATTGGAACAGGGTCGTATCTGCCCAGTAAAATTTTGACAAATCATGATCTAGAGAAAATGGTCGAAACATCTGATGAATGGATTTTCACTCGTACGGGTATGAGGGAAAGGCGCATTGCCGGAGAGAATGAATTCACCTCAGATATGGGCCTCGAAGCTGCTAGATCGGCTCTGCAAAGAGCTCAGATCACTCCTGAAGAAGTCGACTGTATTTTAGTAACCACTTCTACACCAGATTATCAAACGATCAGTACAGCCTGCATGATCCAGCATGGACTTGGCGCTATAAAAGCATCGGCTATGGATATCCAAGCTGCTTGCTCGGGCTATGTTTATGGGGTATGTACCGCAAAATCATTTATCGAGAGCGGAATGTACAAGAATGTTCTTGTCGTGGCCTCAGAAAAGCTCTCTTCGATTGTAAATTACAAGGATCGCACAACCTGTGTGCTATTTGGAGATGGGGCCTCTGCCTGCGTAGTGAGTAGGGAAAAAAAAGATGGGTTTTTGATTCGAAGCATGCGCCTTGGCGCAGATGGAGCGCATACATCCCTGGGAATGGTCCCTGCAGGAGGATGCCGCTTGCCAGCTTCTGCTGCAACTGTGGATAAGGACCTTCATTATATTCAAATGCACGGAAGTGAAATTTTTAAACATGCGGTTCGCAAAATGGAATCGGCATGTAAAGAATGTATAGACCTTGCAAATCTTACTGAAAGCGATGTGAGTTGGCTTGTTCCCCACCAAGCAAATATGCGCATTATCGAAGCGATGTCAAAACGTTTTCAAATCCCTATGGAGCGCGTTTATCTCACCATTCACAAATATGGGAATACCTCCGCCTCTTCCGTGGGTATTGCTTTAGATGAGCTGATTTGTACTCAATCCCTGCAGCCGGATACGAATATCCTTTTGACTGCCTTTGGATTTGGACTTACTTGGGGCGCTGCTATACTTACCTATCAAAAGGCATAAGGGATGTTTATGGAAAAATTTCTTGTTGTAGTGGAGTGCGCAATTAAATGTAATGATCGGTTTTTATTTATCAAACGGCCTCATGGAGTTCATGCTGGAGGTTTTTTGGCTTTTCCAGGTGGAAAGGTTGAATACAAAGATGGCGGTGAAAACGTAGATATTTTAGAGCAGGCTGTAAAACGAGAAGTTTTAGAAGAAGTTGGGTTGAATTTGACGGATCCTATTCACTTTGTTACAAGCACTTATTTTGTAGATTCAAGCCAAGAGCATGTGCTTGATACGATTTTCTATTGCAATATACAAAATACTATCCCGGAGGTTATCCCTTCGGTCCGAGAAGTTCCGCAGTACTATTGGTTAACCGTAAATGAAGCTCTAAGTCACATCGATATTCCTATTTGGTTGAAACATTCTCTTTCTTGTGTAGAGAAAAAAATGGAATGCTTGAATCATTAATTTGATCCAGTTTTGAAATAATAGGTATTTTCTCGGCCTTGCGCAAAATACATGGGTTTCTTACTATCCCAATTTTCAGAGGGATTTTCAAACCATGCCTAAAAAAAACTTTCCTTTATCAAAAGTGTATCAACTCCTAGAACCCGGACCAGTTTTGATGCTTACAACCTCCCTAAAAGGCGAGGCTAACGTTATGACGATGTCATGGCATATGATGATAGATTTTACACCGCCTATTTTGGCATGCGTAGTAAGTGATCAAAACTATTCATTCAATGCCTTAAAGAAAACAAAAGAGTGTGTGCTCAATATCCCAACTGTAGAACTTGCTAAAAAAGTGGTAGAGGTTGGAAATACTTCAGGTAGTAAAGTCAATAAGTTCGAGAAATTTCATCTTGCAGAGGAGCCTGCTTCTAAGGTGAAAGCGCCTCTTCTCACTGAGTGCTATGCGAGTCTTGAATGCAAAGTAATCGATATGAAAATGGCAGCAAAATATAACATGTTTATCTTAGAAGTTGTCAAAGCTTGGACCCGCCCTGCTAAAAAAGCTCCTCGTACGATTCATCATTGCGGTAATGGTGTTTTTGTAGTGGATGGCGATGTGATCAAGCTTCCTTCAAAAAAGAAATAAAAAGAGAACAAGTTATTTCAGAATTTTTTCTTAGAAAAAATTGGCAGCTTTCTTAGTATTCATCACAAATTTTTACTGGCTAAACTCATGAGTAAAGAAAAAGAGCAGGATTTTTCTGAAATAGTTCATCCCGACCTTCTTGCAGCGCAAAAATTTGCATATGAACCAAACGGACTGTCAATTGACAAACTAAAGCGAGAAGCGGAAAGCCAAGAGTATGGTGCGTTTGAGTTTGAAATGAATAATCTTCGCATCAAGTTTCGCGTAGCAAAGATCACGCCAACTAAAATAGGACAGTTTGTTACTCTATGGAAGAGGATAGGGACCGGTCCTATTCAGCCGTATGATAGGGCAGATCCAGTCGACCTTTTCGTTATCAGCGTCCGAAGGGGAGAACGTTTTGGCCAATTTGTTTTTCCAAAAGAAGTTCTCTGTGAAAAGGACATTGTGTCAAAAGAAGGGAACGGAGGAAAGCGTGCTATGCGGGTCTATCCACCATGGGATATCCCTGATAATAGACAGGCTGAAAAAACACAAAAATGGCAACTTTTGTATTTTTTTGAAATTAGGCCTGGCCAATACGTAGATACATTGCAGATTCAGAAGTTGTTCCTTGCCAAATTGTAATGAAATCATAAGCAGACATGGCTTACAAAAAATATATATAAGTTTAATTTGAGAAAAAATTAGAATCCTTTTTTATTTAACGATGAAAATGAATCAAAAAAGGAATGAAGATGAAATTCAAAAATCTAGCTTTGATGAGTGTTTTGATCGGGCTAAATAGCTTTACTGAGGCAAAAGAGCCAAGTAAACCGCAAGATAAAAAAGTTGAACAAGAGCGGACACCAAGTCTTGGTGATAAGCTTCCTCCTTATACTAATCCAAATCGTTTTGAGATGGATCTTTCCTTTATCTATTGGCAAGCAACAGAAGATGGACTTGACTACGGGCTGAGTGAGAATACACAAGAGTTGTTAGTTCCCGATGTTGCTGGTTTTACAACGAATCCAAATGTCGGCTACAGTCTTTCAGGGTCTACAAAAGACAAGGATCTAGATTTTAAATGGAAGCCGGGATTCAAAGTAGGAATAGGTGCGATATTTGGGCAGCGAGATCAGTGGGATCTTTTTTTAAATTGGACATGGCTTCAAAGTACGGCGCATGATTCCTTTAAGGGGGCGCAGTCTTTTACAAATGAGCTTAATGGCCAAACAATTGCACAAAATCCGCAGCAAACTACGCGGGAATACATAGTTCCTAGCTGGGGGCCTGTTGTTCTTGGAGGTCCAGCTGCCGGTGCAAGTTCTCATTGGAGGCTGCATTATAATACTGTTGATTTAGAATTAGGAAGAAACTTTTTCCTAGGGAAAAGCCTCACACTTCGTCCTCATATAGGTCTAAGGGGAGCATTTATTCATCAGCATGTGAATGCAAAATATGATTCTATTCTTAATATAACTGTAGGACAGCTCGGTGGAGTAAACGCAACGCCGGCTCAGTTCAACTCGTTTTCTCCTACAAGTAAATTTAAGGGGGAAAATAATTACGACGGGGGAGGCCTACGAGGCGGACTCGATGTAAATTGGAATTTCGCAAGATCTTTTGCGGTGTATGGAAAAATGTCTGGATCCCTTTTGTATGGTCGGTTTGAGGTTGAAGAAAGCTTTAAATCAAGTGGTACGATAGTTACAAATGTACCAGATGACCCTTTAGGGGCATTTGCTCTAACCAATGCTTATGACCTTTCACTTCATGATAATTTTCATCGAGTAAGAAGCACTTTTCAACTAGCTCTTGGAATGACTTGGCATACCGACTTTAATAATGATAAACAGCATCTTTTCATTTCTCTTGGCTATGAGTTCAATAAATGGTTCGACCAGAACGAGCTGAGAGAGCTTATACTACCAAGATCGCCTAATGTGCTTACTTCAGCGCAAAACATCTTAGATTTCACAGCTCAAAGAGTTATCAGCAGTTTTAGCAATGAAACCACAGCAAATCGAAGACAGGGTGATCTTGCTTTGCAAGGATTGACATTTGGTGTGAGATTTGATTTCTAATCTCTTTTTTTCTTGAAAGCCCCATGGAGAACATGGGGTTTTCTACTATCTTGGAAGGAGTAAGCAATAGTTTTTTTTGTGTTTTTGTCTGAAAAATGTACAATCTAAAATTAAATCAAAAAAAAGAGTTTACTTGAGAGAGCCTCTCTAGTAGGTTTGGAAAACAACACTTTTGAAGAATTTATTGCCTTTTGGGGAAAGGCCCAACTAGGCAAAAGAATCAATTTTGCATTTGAAATTAACCTAAAGCTGAAAGACAGGTAAAGGAGTCACAATGTCACAAGTTAGTGTTCAATCTAAGTTGCAATTTAAGTTTTATAGAATGTCCACGGTTATGAAGTCATTCAAAACTTTGTATACACTCCCTCCAGAAAAAATTGATGCATTTCTCAATTCCTACAATATCTATGACCATGATTGGGTCAATGAAGATCAGCTGATAAAAGATATGGGAAAAGATTATTATAAGGAAATTCAGAGAAAGCTAGTTGATTATTATAGCGTGCTTAACCACCTTTGCGCAATCGGCCAAGTGGAAAAGATGTATATTCCTCCTGCAATCGATCTTTCTAAGAGTATCATTACAAATCAAACCCTCTTTGAAAGAAAAATGGCGCAGGACCTTGGTATCAAGAAAGGGAATAAGGTTTTGGATATAGGATGTGGAAGAGGACGTGTTGCAAACCATGTAGCTTCTCATACAGGTGCAAATGTTACCGGAATGAATATTGATACAACACAATTGGAATCCGCAAGACGCTTTGCTGCTGGCAATGGACTATCTAATCAATGCCACTTCCAAAAGGGGGATATGAACGACATCCCTTATCCTTTTGCTGACAATTCTTTTGATGCTATCTATCAAATACAGGCTTTTAGTTTATCAAAAGATTTAGGAAAACTTTTTAAAGAGATCTATCGTATGCTTAAACCGGGTGCAAAATTTGCATGTCTGGATTGGGTAACACTTAGCAAATACGACGAGAAAAATCCGTATCATGCTGATTTGATGAAGAGGATCAAGCCTTTAATCGGTGCAATCGGAAGTCCTTCTTCGGAGCAATACGTAAATCTCATGAAAGAAGCAGGATTTGAAATTTTGATAGATGAAAACGCTAGCATAGATGGGCTGCAAGCGCCACTGATTGAAAATGCGGATAAATTCTATACTCGTGCAGCAAAATGGATTAACTTCCTTGTAAAATGCAAAATACTGCCTGCACATTTTAAAGCCTTATTCGATCGTTTGACAAAAGATGGAGAAGCTTTTGTTGAAGCTGATCGCTTAAGACTTGTCACAACAAGCTATTACATTGTGGGACAAAAAAAGGCGTAAGAAATTACGTGTAAGCTGTAATAAAGCTAAAGCTCAGGAATTATTCCTGAGCTTTTTTATTTCTTATGATCTTGGATTTTAAGGAGTGAGAGAATACGGATTTTAAATATCTTGGATGATTTACAGCTTTTTTATATATGTCAATTATAGGTTCATAGTTACTAATTTGACGGTATGAAGAAAACTCTTTTTTTATTAATAGTCTTTTCTACAAGTTGTATACAAACATGTGAACCAAATGATTTATCTCGATTCTCTGAAATTTCTAAGGAAAGGGTAGATTCCTCACTTGAAGTTGATGAGAAAATTCATACTATTCTTCACAAAATCTCTAAAGGCGCTGTCTATGTTGGAACGGGAACTATTTTCGGCTCAGCCTTTGTCTTGGCAAGGTTAGGATGGGGGATATGCCAAATTTCCCCTTGGGCTTCAAAGGTAGGAAAGGAATGCCTGTTTTTAAGTAATCTGTGCGGTAGTGTAGCTCATCATGTTTTTGCTCAAATTGGGAAAGGACCTTCTCCTTCTTTTTTTAAAGGAATTCCCCCATCTCAATTTTCATGGCATATAAACGAAGCAATCCTCTCTCGAATTCCTGCGGTTTCTGAGGAACAGAGCCAACTTCTTTCCTTTTTACAGAAGCGCTGGCTTGCCAAATCTACGGGTTTTTTTCCTTCCGTGGTCGATTGGATTTGTCCCATTTTTGATACCCGCCTTCAAGTACATCCACAGTCGGCCAATGCGTATGCCAGAAGTCCTTGGATTAAACTCTCTAATGCATACAAAAATAGGATGAACGCTTGGAAACAGGATCTTCCTCATCCTCCCCATTATCCTTTGATCTTGACACGCCCTTTCGATTTACAAGACTATCTCCCTTCTTTTCTTGGTATTGCTGAAAACGAAAGGGTACAAACAACCGTCAAAAAAATCGCTTTAAGAGTGCAGACGGATCCCTCAAAGGTTGTTGTTGATCTAACTCAAGTTTTTAAAGGCGATAGACAAGATTCGGAAAAATGGCTTCAAACTTGGAATACCTATCAAGCTGCGTTCATGGAAGCTTGCAAAGAGTATAACATAAATATAGATCAAATCCTTTGCATCGAAAGAATGAAACAAGAAGAGATCGGGGGTATTCGCTTACTTCCCTTTACTGCTACATCTTCTGAGAAAATCGAAGAGCAGTATCAGTTTCTTTTGCAATGGATCTCGGTCTTTGGGCTTTCGGCTAATCGAATTGAGCTAGATAGATGGCCTAGCTCACCAAACATCATCACCTTGGAACATGGTCATTCACCTATTCAGGTGAAACTCGAATCAAAAGATGAGTTTGTTTCCGACTTACATGCTTTTGAACAAAATTGGAGGTCAAATCAGCCTGAAAAGACTTTGCTTCTCAAAGGAACGCTAGATGTGCTCAAAGGGTTATTTTCTTCCCTTTCAGAAGAGAAATGGAATGAGATCATAACCTGTCCAACTAGGTCCTCTGTTACAAAAATTTCCTTGATGAAGATCAAAGAAGAGCTTCAACACTTAAAAGAAAAGGGATCTGAAGATCCATTTTTTACTATGGCCTCACATATTGAAGAGATCCATGCCAGCCTTTGCGCCCTTCTCGAAATTTTTTCTCCATTTACCTTTGGTGACTTCCCATCTATTTATCAAAATCTTTTGCACTGCATTCCATCTGATCTCAAACCATTGGCATCGTATGGGATTCATTCCTCTGCAATGACAAGTATTGCAGGTATCTTTAATGCTACGGAGAAAGCCATTGGTAAAAAGCCTCGTGTTCTTTATGGGAAAAATACCTACTATGAATGCATCAACGCAGCTAAGTTAGTTTCAAGCGCATCCTCTATTAAAGATGCAACTGAAAAGGATTGGGAAGAAGTTGATCTCATCTTAGCTCAGTTCAACCCTGTTTGGAGAGGGACCGAATTTCAAATTGATGCATATAGCGTTGAAAATGTTTCCGAGGTTTTGCATACATCTTTGAGCACAAGGCAGGGGATGCCTCTCATTCTTGCTTTAGATTGCACTCTTGATTTCATCGATTCTCCAAGAGTTGGGCAGTTGCTTACTGAATTTAGGGAAGAGATTCAGTCAGGCGCTCTTAACATCATCTGCTATAAAAGTGGCATTAAATTTGATCTTTTTGGAATGGATAACTACTGCGGCGCGCCATTCTACATGATTCATAACCAAGATACAAAATGGTCTTCATTTACCTCTCTTTTAACGGATCCAGCTTTGCAAAATGACAGGCTTAGCCTAAATTGGTTTTGTCTTGCCTACCAATATGCAGCTTCGGAGTTAGAACTTTATCAAAAGCAGATCTTTGCGAATACAAGAGCTCTTTTAAACAAAATATCTTCTAGGCTTCTTAATTACAAAGAGAGCGGCTACCGGGTTGTTCCTATCAAGGAAGAGGCTGATCCTTCTTTTATTGATGTTAAGATCTCAGGGCCTCTACATCAAATTAGAGGATCTGCTCTTGCCGCAGGGGGCATCTATTTACAATGCATGGAAGGAAAACACCCGATTTTTTACCGACTCAGTTTGGGATTTTATCATCCCAACTTCACTATGTTATTTAGTGAGGAATGTACAACAATTCGATTGACGCTCGGACTTGACCCATCACAAGTAGACTTGCTCGCTAGGTGTTTTGAAAGAATCGATGCGCTCAATGACACATCTGAGCAAACCTTGTTAGAGGCCGTGCTACAAAATGTTTCTGTTTCTTCCTTAACCCCAAGCGAGCTTCCATTACAGGCTTACTATCCCTCTTTCTAATTTTTTTGAAAATAATCCTAGGGCTCTAGTTATTTCTTTTAATGACCATGATGCTCGCTATCGTGGTGTCTGTCATCGTCATGATGATGCTCATTATCATCATCACGATCATGATGTCTATCATCATCGTCATCATCATGATGGCGCCTTTTATCGTCATGATCACGATGCTCATCATCGTCATCATTGTGGCGATGGTGATTATCGTCATCGACAAGATGATGGGGAAGATTGCTATTTTCGCATTGTCCTTTTGAGCTAAGAGATAAAAAGAAAATTGCTGATAGGATGCTTATGCTTTTCATATGTTTTTTCCTTTGAATAAAAGTAGCTAAGTTTATTGGAATAAGATGCCTATAGTTTTTATACGTTCATCCAGCCACCATCAACCACAAGATCTTCTGCGGTAACGTAAGAGGCCTCATCGGAGCCGAGAAATACAGCTGCATTCGCAATTTCTAAAGGAGTTCCTGCTCTACCAAGTGGAATTGCAGTCAGCATCTTTTCTTCAAACTCAGTAAAAGAATTTTCCCCCAAATTGGAATTACTAAAAAACTTTGTGGGAATAAGGCCAGGGCTTAGGCTATTTACACGTATTCCTTTACTTCCAAGCTCCGCAGCCATGCTTCTTGCAAAAGAGCGGACAGTTGCTTTTGAAGCGAAATAAAGGGAGCTCCCAGCTCCACCTTTGCTGTTTACTGCCGAAGCGTTAAGGATAATTGAGCTGCCTTTTTTTAAAAGAGGTAGGATTTTTTGTACGGTAAAAAACACTCCTTTTACATTCACATCAAATTGATCATAGTAGCTTTTTTCATCTACTTCTTCAATCGGGGCGAAAACGCCTCCGCCTGCATTGGCAAAAAGAATATCAACATGTCCGAAAACTTCTTTTGCTTTTTTCGCAAGCTTATCTAGGTCTGCATTATTTCTCGCATCTGCTGCAATCCCATGAGTACCTTTACCTAACTTTTTAACAGCTTCATCTATTTTCTGCTGAGTACGGCCTGTAATGAGCACCTCTGCTCCTTCTTCGATATAGCGTTTTGCAGTTTCAAAACCTAAACCAGTCGTACCGCCTGTTATGACAGCTTTTTTGTTTTCTAGTCTTTTCCCCATAATTACCCAAAGTTAAAGTGGTAATAAATCACTTACATATCCGTGAACTGAGTAATTTGTAAAGTAGTTTAGAAAATAGATATTAGAGCAGATCCCGGACAAGTAAATTACTTAGCATCTCAGGTTCTGTCACCATAGGGAAATGACCTGTATCAAGCTGTTTGCAAATGAATCCCTTATTTTTGGCGCGTATAAACATCGAGTCTAAAAAATGGTCTTGAGTGCATTTAATGTACTGTCTAATAAAGTTTTTCATAGAGTTTTTTAGGGTTATTTTTTGCTGAAAACTCTTTAATGGGTGCGGAGTACTTTGAGAGACAATCCATTTTATATCTTCAGGATTTTCAAAATTATAGCTTTGAGCCGGAGCCGGAGGCACTTGATAGCCTTCTCCTTCTTCCTTAGCTCTATTCAAGAGATAAGAGGAAATGCTTGGGTCTATAATATCAAACATGCTTTCTCCATCTTCTGGAATTAAAGCTTCTATGTAGATCAATTGTTTAATTCTTTGAGGAGTGCGATCTGCAACACCTGTAATGACCATGCCCCCATAGCTATGTCCTACTAAAATTACCTCTTCTAACTCTTCATACTGTAGTACATTTACGATATCGTTAATATGAACATCTAGATCTATGTCTGGGCAATTGAGATACTTTCTTTCTCCAAGCCCTGTAAGTGTAGGGGTTCGTACAAGATGGCCTTTTGCTTCCAAGTACTTTCGAACTTTCTTCCAGCACCAACCACCGACCATTCCTCCATGAACAAGTACAAAATTAGACATATCTTTTCCTTTCATCCAGACGTTAGGGGTATGATATGAGAATCGAAAATAGGAATAAATTACTTTTGAGAGCACAATAGTTTTGCATAGTAAAAAATAACCGCTATCTAATAAATTTTACTCATCTAGTATGACATGGAGATAAGTATGAATAACATAGCTATAATCGAAACCTATTACAAAGCAATGGGTGAGAAGAACATTGCAAGCATGGAAAAGTACTTACATCCGGATGTGCAATTCATTAGTCCTCTTTCTAAGACGAAAGGAAAAGAAGCGGTTCTTGAAGCAACTAAGGGATTCGCTAACTTTTTTAAAACCCTTACGATCCGTTCAAGTTTTGGTTCTTCAGATCAAGCCATGATAGTGTATGATGTGGATTGTCCAGAGCCTTTTGGCATCATTCGTACTGCTTCCTTAATGACCTTCAAAGAAGGGATTATTGTACAAATCGAACTCTTTTTTGACGCTAGGCCTTTTGAGAAGAAATAGGAAGAGGCGTTTGAAATAATGATAGATGTTGCTCTCGTGCGCCGCTTGGTGGCAACCCAGTTTCCTAAGTGGAAAGATTTACCTATTAAGCCTGTTGCGCTCAGCGGGTGGGACAACAGAACTTTTCATCTTGGCGAGCATATGCTTGTACGCATGCCGAGCGCCGCGGAATATGCGTCTCAGGTGGAAAAAGAACATAAGTGGTTACCAAGACTGGCTCCTTTACTACCTCTTCCAATTCCAACTCCTTTAGCGATTGGACAGCCTGCAGATGGATATCCCTGGAGGTGGTCTATCTACCGATGGCTTGAGGGTAATTCTGCAGCATCTTCGCCTATAGAGGATCTATGCGATTTTGCGACCTGTCTTGCGCAATTTCTCATTGCTCTGGAGCGGATTGATTCGAGAGATGGGCCTTTACCTGGACCACATAGCTTCTATCGTGGCGGATCTTTACTGATCTACGATGCTGAGACACGTCATGCGATCGCTGTTTTGAAAGACAAGATCGATGCCCATGCTGCGACAGAGGTATGGGAAACTGCGCTTACAACCACTTGGCATGGCTTGCCGGTGTGGGTCCACGGTGACATCAGCGCTGGTAACTTACTTGTACAAGAAGGGAGGCTGAGCGCTGTCATCGATTTCGGACAACTGGCAATTGGTGACCCTTCCTGTGATCTCACGATCGCATGGACGCTATTTGGAGGGGAAAGTCGAGAAGTTTTTCAAAAAATGCTACCACTTGATGCCGATACATGGGCTCGCGCTAGAGCCTGGACCTTATGGAAAGCATTGGTCGTCGCGGCTGGTCTTACGAATCCAAATAACACTGAATCCGCAAAATGTTGGCGTATCATAGACGAAGTGCTAACCGAGCACAGACGAAAAACCTGAAGCGTGTATCTTTCTGATACGACGTAAATCGAAAAATGGCCTTTCTACCAATTTGATACCAAAATCTACCAAATTGGTAGTTCCTTGAGAAAATATGATAGATAGTCAAACCTTTTGAGCTTTAAATAACATCACAGATGTTGGGATCTCTAGCTTTCCTTTTCTTTGAAATGCCTTTGTTTTTAGCTTCAGAGTTTCCATCATTTTGGAAATGGTTTCAGGCTTCTGAGCTCTAAGCATTCCGCCAATACGGATGCCACCTTTATAAAAAGTTTGAAATAATTCTTCAGAGCTATCTAGGGTCCATGTAAATTCTATTTGCGCGGCTTCGATCGTTTTGAAACCGATAGTAGAAAGGATTTCCTTCGCTATATGTGGATCGCTGAATTTGTAAAAATCAGGACCTTCGGGTAGCGATATATTTATATCTCCTTCTTCATTGAGCACGCTCATAATGAGGTCAAAAGCTTTTGATCTTTCAGGTCTATCCCAAACTGTATAGAGAAATTTGCCTCCTGGTTTTAAAACTCGAAAAGCCTCAGTAATGGCCTGCTCTGGCTTTACAAAATGCAGAATACCAAAGTTCATTAAAATAACGTCAAAGCTTGCATCGTCAAATTGCAACTCTTCTGCGTCCATGACTTGAAAATTAATTTTTGGATGAAGAATCTTTGCCTTTTGAATCATGGCGTTTGAAAAGTCAATTCCCGTTACGACTGCGCCTTTTGCAAAAGCGAACGCTGCAACATAACCAGGCCCACAAGCTATATCGAGTACCTTATCATTTTGTTTAACACTTGCACTATTTACTAAAGCTAAGGCCGCTTTAGGGGTTATTTGCCCGAAACCTTCATGGTAGGCATCTGCAACTTTTTCCCAGCCTTCCTGTTCAAATTCTTTAAATGATAAGCTCAAGTTTAGCCTCCAATGATTTAGTAAAAAGAGATTGCCTACGGAACTAAGGTTTTTTTGTTTTTAACTCGACAATGATTATTTCCAATTCTTCGGTCCCATTTTCTCCGCTGTGCAGCTGTCCTACGGGGTCGGCTTCCAGATAAATAGCTTCTCCGGTCGGAAATACGATGTCTCTTGAAGAGCCATCTTCTTCAATTCGTGTAAAATGTCCTCCCTTTAGGCCAACTACTACCCTAGGATATTCATCTCGGTGCAATCCTATTTGCTCACCAGGAAGGAGCTTCATTTTTGAAACCCGAACTTGGTCGTTTTCGCATTGAATAGTATATTCTAAGGTGTGAGCAAACAGAGGAATGGAAAGAAGGGTTAAAAAATAAGCAAATCTCATGTGTCTCCAGGGTAGAAAGAAGGAAATTCTGTACAAAAGATTATTAACTTTCAAATGCAAAAGGTCTTTGGCTATATCTTTCTCAGCGACTTTCAAAAACCCAATCGAATTACTATTGTTTCTAATTTTAAACACATATATACAAAGGTTTTAAACTAAAAAGAGGGTTATATATGAAAAAAATTATAAGAAAAAAAGCAGCTCGTATCATTGCTTCTCTCGCAACAGTAATGATGTTGACTGTGTCTATTGAAGCTGCAGAGAAAATGACAGCTAGTAACACAGTTGAACCAAAGGTAGTGCAACAATTCATTGAAGAAGCGAAAAAAAATATCAATTGGAAAACTGCATTTGTAACTGGAGAGCAGGAGCAGATTGTATTTATGAATGTTTCACCTTCTACAAATCCAAACAACGAAATTGGATTAGAAGTTCATCCTTTTGATCAAATCATATTCATTGTTGAAGGTAATGGGAAAGCTGTACTAAATGAAAAAACATCATTGATTAAAGATGGTGATATGATTTTCATACCAAGAGGAACAGCTCATAACTTTATCAATTCAGGCAAAGAAAAGGGATTGAAACTGATCAGTTTTTATTCAGAGAATGATATACCAAAAGAGGCTGTATATAAAAAGAAAGCTGATGAGCCAAAAGAGTAAATAGCGCTTCAATCCTCAATTATTATTTAAGCGTGGCAGATACTGTAATTTCAGCTTTAAACAGTTTTGAAACAGGACAACCTGTTTCAGCAGCTTTTACAGCAGCTTCGAACTTAGCTTTATTTGCTCCGGGAATCTCTGCAATCAGATCAATGTGGCTTTTCGTAATAGCGAAACCACCAGACACTTTTTCGAGTGAAATCGTTGCGGTAGCATCAAGCCTATTTGGAACCATGCCAGCATTACTGAGTTCGTTGGATAGGGCCATAGCGAAGCATCCTGCATGGGCTGCCGCAAGAAGTTCCTCTGGATTGGTACCAACGCCATTTTCAAAGCGAGTAGAGAATGAATATTGCGTTTCTTTAAGAACACCACTTTCGGTTGAAATGGTTCCTTTACCTTTTAGTAAATCACCTTGCCAAATTGCTGAAGCTTTGCGTTGCATACTGGTTTCTCCTTGATCGAAATCATATCGCTAATCTAATGCGTTGGAAAAGATTTTACAAGAAGTTTGTTTGAAGAAAAAAAGAAGGTGGATTATCCCGGATAGATCTCATGTCAGTTCATTTCAGTCTAGCCAGATAAGGTTCTAAATAAGAATTTACAATCTTTAGTTCCGTTTCAAAAGAAATTTCTTCCGTGTTGATGACCAAAGCGTATTGATTAAGATCGATTTTTTTCTTAGATGAATTTAGGTCTCTTCGCAGGTCGCTTTCGGTTCCCTGATGAACCCCTTCTTTCTGCTGTCTAGAGCAGACTCTTTTAAAAAGAGTTTCAATTGGCGGGTTTAAGCAGATTTTAACTACTTTGTACATGTGATCATACCGCTCTGTTTCTAGGAAGCATTCAATGCTCTCGATATTTCTAGCGTGAGCATTTGCATCGATTATCACATTCACATGGCGCTGCAAGCACATTCGTAATAAATTTTGATGAACGGAATCAATAATTTCTCCGTCGTAAGGCGACCCTTTTAGGCGCCTATCTAACAGGGCTTGCCGAATTGCATTCCAAGAAATGACGGTAATATCATGGGCCTCTTCTAAAGCTCTAATTAAAGTTGTTTTTCCAGCACCCGGGAATCCACCCACCAAAATAAGAAGAGGCTTTTCATGCGAATGACCGGTTAGGTCTTTAGAAAGCTGTATTGTAATTTCTTGTTTTGTTTGCTCAACATCAAAAGCCTGTAAAGTGTCACCTTGCGCAAAGGTAATCTTCGCAGATAAAACAATAACTAGTAAAAACATCCATAGACTTTTGATCATAGTTCTTATTTCCAGAGAGAAAACTTTCTTGTAAGTTCAGATACCTTATCCCAGTCTCCAAACAAAACGATTCCATAATAGATCAGGTTAGCTTCTTTTATCAGCTTTGTCCGCTCTAACTGCTCTACATAGGTCCCTATCGTCATAGAATCTGTAAAATCTACGAATTTAATTCTCGCTTCAAGAACTGCAGCTCTAAGAGCCCTGATTTTATTTGAATTTGCTTTTAGGATCATAAATGGCATTTCCGAAATATTGGGGTGGCTTCCTCCATCAGCATCAATATAGTTAGATAGACACAAAGGCTCTTTTCCAATCTCAGAGCCAAATCCAATACACATATGAGCTAACGCGTTCATAATAACGCCAGGCTCAATTTTTTCGTTCATTACTGCAACTAATTTATTTGCGAACATATGGCTCCTTTAAATGTCAAAACGGGAAAAGCTGTTTTTCCAGTTGTGTTCAACGGCGTTAATGGCTAAGGCTAGGTCTTTTTGCTTTAAGGCTTCTATAATCTGCAGATGTTCTTCGTAAGAGAGGACTGCATTTTTTACTTTCTCAAAGTAATAGAGGTCTAATCTTTTTAGTTTGTGTTTGATTTCTGAGATGATTTTCTCAAGTTCTTTGTTTTGCGAAAGTTTTACGTAAACAGAATGGAAATCATGGTCTGCATCTAATGCAGCCAAACGATTACGATTTTTCATATTATGTAAAAATCGTTCGTTAGCCTCAGTCATAGTTTGAATATGTTCATCTGTGATCGATCCAAAAGCTTGGCTTAATGCTAACCTCTCTAAAGTCCAAACAATAGAATAAAGATGGAAGGCATTATGAAAATCGATTGTACTCACATGAGTTGAACGATTGGGTTTAGTTTGAACCAAACCTTCATCTTCAAGGCGCAGTAATGCCTCTCGTATAGGTGTTCTACTGACGCCTAGTTGCAGGGCCAATTCTTTGTCGCGAAGTAGAGTTCCTGGCGCGAGTGTTCCTTCTAAAATCCAGTTGCGCAGCTTAAGATAAGCTTCCTCTCGAACAAAGGTACGTTGAATTTTTTCTTCCATCCTAAATTCCTGTGTAATGTGGTATGTAATATATCAGTCAGGTAGTTTTAGGTAAATGGGTTATTTTAAAATGATGTTTTACTGCTGCGTAAAATCTCCTGTTGTGGCAAAATACCCATAAACTAGGTATTTTTATGAGATCAGTTAATAAAACAAGATATGCAATTTTGGGGATGCTGCTCGATAGTCCCTGTTCAGGATATGAGATCAAAGCTCTTATGAACAGATCGACTGTTTATTTCTGGCGAGAATTTGACTCTACAATCTATCCGATGCTAAAAATTTTAGCGAAGGAGGGGAAGGCAGAAGCCACAGTTATCAATGTTGGGAAGAAAAGGAAAGAAGTTTTTTCCATTACCGATGCTGGATGGGCCGAATTTCAAGTTTGGTTTGAAGGTCCGACCGCAAATGAAACTCCTCGAAATGAGTTTCTTCTCAAACTCTTTTTCGTCAAAGATGAAAAGGAAATGATCCGACTGTTTGAGGAAAGATTGGAAAAAGCCGAAAAAACGTACGAAGAATACAGGAAAATCGAAGACCGGTTAGAGAGGCTAGGCGAGTATCCTCGGAAAGCGATTCGTCTCAAATCGCTCAGATACGGGATCACTCAACTTACAGTAGAAATTACATGGTTAAAGGAAGGAATTTTAGAATATGCGCATCATTAAACACACCGTAGAAACAAAAGCCACTCCCATGCAAATTTGGAAACTTTGGGAAGACGTTGAAAATTGGAAAAAATGGGACCTGGAAATTGAGTTAAGCCAGATCGATGGTCCATTTCAGACTGGCACAACCGGCTGTACTAAATTTGTAGGGACCTCTCTTTTCAAAACCCTATTAACACAGGTTGAACCCCTAAAGCTAGTGGTTCAAGAAGCCTATCTTTCTTTTGCGAAAGTGATCAGTTACCAATCTATGAGCCAAGTTGCTGGTAAAACGCAAGTTACTTTCCAAGTAGAGATCTGTGGACCTTTATCCTTCTTTTTTGCCTGTATGATTGGCAGGTTTATCAGAAAGAAGATTCCAATAGAGATGGAGGAAATGCTCAAAAAGGTAGAAGCTCTTGAATAGGTCCGGTGTGATTTCCTGAATTTGTAATGATAAAAAAGGCCGGGATGAATCCCGGCCTTTTATTTTTGGAGGTGGAGGGAATCGAACCCTCGTCCTTAGCAAATTTCCCATCAACGACTACATGCTTAGCACCTTTGTTTATTGAAAAGATGTTCCTGCTGAAAGGTGCCACACTAGAGAACAGCTTTCTTCTTTCGATCTCGAATTCCCCGTATAAGAAGTAAAACGGAGATTCACACCAGGGTCGATGACGATAGTTCTAACACTCCTGGTCAGGTATTAGGCTATCGGGTCACTTAAAACTGTTAGGTCTTAAGCAGCCTGTAGAAGCTCCATAGAGTCATCTGCATTTATGTTTTTATCGGATGATTAAGGAGGCCAACCGACGTCCTCCGCATGCCATCGAGAGTACGTTTCAAAGTCGAAACCTTTACACCCCCACATTCATTTTATCAAAGAGGGATTTATTTGTATCGGAGAAACGTGAAAAGTAAGCTCTTATTGCTTAAGATGATAACTGAGAGATCTTCCAACATCTATGGATCTTGGGGTCGTGGAAGTCAATTGGGAGCGTTTTCTTAGAGATTTCTATAATCGAAGTGGAAGGGAAAAGATCTGGGTCAAAAACAAACCTGCGGGAATTTGTACTGAAGAAAATCACTCCTTCTGGAGATAAAAGCTCTAACGCTTTTGAGATCAAGAAAACATAGTCCACTTGAACATCAAAGAGGCCCTCCATTTTTTTAGAACGGGAAATGGTAGGGGGATCGATCACGATAATATCATATTTTGCGCCTGTGAGAATTTCTTCATCTAAGAATTTTAGACAGTCGGCTCGAACAATTGGATTGTTTTTGAGAGGAAGGGAATTAAGTAAAAAATTGTGTTTTCCCCATTCAGTATACGTATTGGACATATCTACACTTTTAGTAAAGGTAGCGCCAGAGGCTGCTGCATGCACACTGAATGAGCATGTGTAGGCGAAAAGGTTAAGTACTCTTTTGCCCTTCGAAACAGAGGCAACAATTTTGCGTGTTTCTCTGTGGTCAAGAAAAAGTCCTGTATCGAGATAATCAAGAAGGTTTACGCTAAATTTTACACCGTATTCTAAAACCGTAAAAAATTCTTTTGATTCGCCTAGTTTCTCATATTGCCTAGTTTCCTTTCGCTTTGCTCTTGTACGCCAGTAAATGTCATCTGGATTCGCGCTAAATAGAGCGCCTAGTATTTTTGCGATCTCGCTTGTGAGTTCTTCTGGTGGTTCATCCTCTTCTTTGGAAGGAGAAAAGTACTGCACACAGAATCGTCCAGCGTAGAAATCTATGGCTAGGGGGTAGTGATTGATCTGGCGATCGTAGATTCGAAAACAGTTGGTGGCCGTCCGCTTTGCCCATTTTCGGACATGACGGTAGTTGTTTCGAATGCAGTTCGCTAAGGGAGAGCTTTTATCTTCGCCATCGGCAATAGTTGGAAGGGTGATTTCTGTCATACTGTTTTTTTTAAAATTATCTAAATAGTATATAGGAACCGCTTTGAAAATACAATGAGTGTTTCCTGGAGAAAATGAGAAGATTTCTGATCTTTTCCAAGGCTTAAAGCCCTGGACTTAAAGAATTCATTTCAGGTAAGATAGGTGCAAAAAATAATATTAGCTTTTGGATTTTCTTATGTTTGCAAAACGCGCTGAAGAGAGCTTTCCTCAAAGAGAAGAAAGGATATTAGGATACTGGCAAGGCCACAAAGTATATCAAAAGTCTATTGATCTTCGAAAAGAAGCTCCTTTATTTTCTTTCTATGACGGACCTCCTTTTGCTACAGGTCTTCCACATTATGGGCATTTGCTTGCAGGAACAATGAAAGATGTGGTGCCGCGTTATAAAACGATGAAAGGTTTTTACGTACCACGCAGATTCGGCTGGGACTGCCACGGTCTTCCAGTTGAGAATGAGATTGAAAAAGCAAAAGAATTATCCGGAGCGCCTTCGATTGAAAAATTCGGTATCGGCAACTTTAATGAAGAATGCCGCAGCATCGTTCTTCGTTATACAAAAGAGTGGGAAAGAACCGTTCATCGTATGGGCAGATGGATGGATTTTAGTGAGACATACCGCACGATGGACAAAAGTTTTATGGAGTCCGTGTGGTGGGTTTTTTCTGAATTATATAAAAAAGGGTTAGTCTACGAAGGCTTTAAAGTTATGCCTTTTTCCGCACAGCTAGGAACCCCCATTTCTAACTTCGAAGCGAATTTAAACTATAAAGAAGTCGATGATCCTTCTCTTACCATCATATTCCCGTTAGTTGGGGATCCAAATACAAAACTTCTTGCTTGGACGACAACACCTTGGACGCTTCCTTCTAACTTAGCCGTGATTGTAGGTACAAACCTTGAATATGTGAAAATCAAAGAGTGTAAGAGCGGAATTTTTTATATTTTAGCGCAGAAGAGGCTCTCTCATTATTTTAAGAATCCAGAAGAGTACGAAGTCGTAGATACTTTCTTAGGAAAAGATCTTAAGGGTAAAATGTATGAGCCGCTTTTCCCATATTTTACAAGAAAGAAGCAGCAAAATGCTTTTCGTGTACTTGTAGATGACTTTGTTGAAGCGGAAGAAGGAACGGGGATTGTTCACGCAGCTCCAGCCTTTGGAGAAACCGACTTTTTTGTATGCACAAGAGAAGGGATTGAGCTTGTCTGTCCTATCGATCAAAATGGAAGGTTTACAAAAGAAGTTCCTGATTATGAGGGAATGTTTGTAAAAGATGCCGATAAAGAGATCATCAAAAGGCTCAAGCAAGAAGGAAGAGTTTTCCAACATACGCAAATTCGTCACAGATATCCATTTTGTTGGAGATCTGATACTCCGCTTATCTACAAAGCGGTGCGTACTTGGTTTGTCGCTGTTGAAAAAATTAAAGATCAGATGCTTGCTGCTAATCAGACCATCCATTGGGTTCCTGAAAATATCAAAGAAGGTCGTTTTGGTAAATGGCTTGAGAATGCAAGAGATTGGGCGATTTCTAGAAATCGCTATTGGGGAACTCCTATCCCAATTTGGCGTAGTGAAACAGGGGAGTGCAAAGTCATTGCAAGTGTAGAAGAGCTTGAGAAAAAGACAGGTACAAAAGTAGAAGATTTACATCGCCATTATGTAGATCAGCTTACCTTCACAGAAGGTGGACAGGTTTATAAGAGAATTCCAGAAGTTTTTGACTGCTGGTTTGAATCCGGATCGATGCCTTATGCACAAAACCATTTCCCTTTCGAGAACAAAGAAGAGACAATGAAGGCATTTCCTGCAGACTTTATTGCAGAGGGCTTAGATCAAACAAGGGGATGGTTCTATACACTCACAGTTTTGGCGGTTGCGCTCTATCAAAAACCTGCCTTTAAAAACGTCATCGTAAACGGGATTATCTTAGCGGAAGATGGCGCAAAAATGTCAAAACGTCTTAAAAACTATCCTGAGCCAGAAATTGTGATCAACCAATATGGCGCTGATGCAGTCCGTCTATACTTTTTACATAGTCCGGTTGTTGCAGCAGATGACTTGAAATTTTCTGAGAAGGGTGTTGAGCTTGTCATGCGCCAAGCTTTAATTCCACTCTGGAACTCGTATTTATTTTTAGCGACCTATGCGGAAATTTATCAGTGGAAGCCAAAAGGAGAAGTTTTAAATCCAAAAGCTGATGTCGATCGTTGGATCCTATCCGTTCTGCAGAAACTTATCCAAGATGTCACTAGAGAAATGGATGCATATCAACTGAGCTTAGCTGTAGATCCTTTTGTTGGTTTTATCGATCAGTTAACAAATTGGTATATCCGAAGAAACCGTTCTAGATTTTGGTCAGATGAAGATACGCAAGATAGACGAGAAGCTTTTCAAGTTCTCTATCATGTTCTTCTCACTCTTTCGCAGGTGGCAGCTCCTTTCATTCCTTTTATCAGCGAAGCGATTTATCAAGAGCTTAAAGATGAAAAGATGCCGGAATCTGTGCATCTATGCGACTTCCCAAAATACAATCCTAAAATGCGGGATGAAGTTTTAGAGCATGAAATGCAAAGCGTGCAAACTGTAGTCAGTGCAGGCCATGGTCTTCGTAAAGAGCATAAATTAAAGGTGAGACAGCCACTTGCTAGAGCTCATATCGTTTCTTCAGACAAAGTAGTTTTAGATGCTCTCAAGAGACAAAAGCAGTTAATTGCGGATGAGCTCAATGTCAAAGAGATTGTCTACCACGAAAATGAAGGCGGATTTGTATCTATCATTGTAAAACCTAATTTCCGCGTCCTTGGTAAAAAAGTGGGAAAGCACATGAACGCTGTACAACAAAAAATCCAAGATCTTAATTCCCATTCATTAGAAGCACTTTTACAAGGACAAAGCATCCAGCTTGCTGTAGAAGATCAGAATTTTGTCATCACCCCTGAAGATGTGACGATTGAAAGAAAAGCCCATAGTGGACTTGTTGCAGCGTCTGTGGATAAAATTACGGTTGCCTTGGATACAGAGCTCAATGATGCATTACTCTTGGAAGGACTTGCTAGAGAGCTTGTAAACAAGATCAACACCATGCGCCGCGATGATGGCTACGCTGTTGTCGATCGTATCGATGTAAAGATGCAGACAACGGACAGGGTCAAGCAGTGCTACGCTCTTCATAAAGACTATATCTGTAATGAAGTGTTAGCTAAAAAAGTAGACTTTGTAGAATCGCAAGGGACAGAATGGGACCTCAATGGCGAGCCTACAATCATTCAGATTTCTTTAGCGAACTAGAGAGAGGGGATAACATGGCTTCGAAACTTTTTTTGGGACCCAAACAGTATCCCTCTATGCAGCAACCAGTGACAGCAGCTTCTCGCGCGGACACTGCAAACAAATTCGCAGTCTTAAAAAAAGAAGACTTTTTACATCCTGCTATGCGAAGACTCATTCATTTGAAAAATTGTTTCTTGCCAGTATCCTCATCTCTTAAAGAGAGGGTAGTCATGGAAAACAAGCCAGGCTTATGCTTGTTTAAAATTAAGGGCGCTCCATTTTATTAGAGCTTTGAAGACACCTTAACTGCTTTTTCATAGAGATATTGTGTAATCTGTTGGACTTCTGTTTTGGGTCCAACATGTGGAATAGGCGTCCTACTTACTCTTGCTTCTTCTTGTCTTGCTAACGCCAAATGCTCAGGTGTTGCCAAATGTCCGAACTTTTCTACTAGGATTCTAACCTCTTCGAAGCTATGCCTTGTAATGGCGGAAGTAAGAAGATCTGGAAGTGGACCTGGATAAAAACCGCCTTGTAGTCTCATATAATACTCGCTATGTAAGAGAAATGGGGAGTTTCGTTCTTTTCTTATGAACCACCCACCACATTCCTAATATGATAGCGCATACGGCCCATACAATTGTTCTTGGTAGATTCACAAATGGATAAGGAGGCTGATCAGGAGCTCCAAATCTAGGGCCGGGAGGCCAGAAAATAAAGTCAGGACCGCCGCGAAGGTTTCCTTCAGGAACAAAGCCAAATACTCTACTGTCAGAGCTCATCGCGTGGTTATCACCTAGTGCCAAATAGGACTTAGCAGGAAGTTTCAGTCCATATTGCTTTATAAAGGTTACATCTAGTTCTCCATTTTCTTTTAGAGGAGCGCCATAGTCTTGGAAAGCTTGGTATGGGTCTTTGTAGGTAGAAGCTGTTTGTTTGGTATATTCCCGATCCAAGAAGTTAAGTAGAGTGGGATCTTCTTTTGTGAGAAGGGGAGCACCTAAAGCGTAGAGGTCTTTTTCGTAGAAATAGACATATCTAGATGGGTACAGCGGTTGTTTTTTTCTATAGGGAGAAAATTTTGTATCAAACTCGATCCCTAAGTTGTACAAGGTTTGTATTCTTTTATTATCAAACTCATAGATAGGGTGGTTAGCCGGTAATTCTTCAGCGAGCCCCTGCCAAAAAATTTGATATGCTTTGCCATAGTAGAATTCGTATGTACCATCAGGGACTCCAGGAAGCTTTGGAAGGAAAGCACTACTGGATGATAAAAGATAAGATGGCATCCCATAGCGCATAGCTACTTCATTTTTTACGATAAATCTAGCTGTATACAGGTTAGAAAACAAAGTTTCTAAATGCTGCTTTTGTAGTGGAATCACAGTAGAATTTACATTGAGCGCTGGGCGAACTCTTCCAGAATAGTCTGATGTGAGGTGCAAAGCTTGCAGGCCCGGATGATGACGAATTTCCAGGTAAAGCACCCCTTCTTCCATGGACGATGTGTCACTATCTGTACACTCGTTTACTTCTTCTTTCGTAAGGAGCCTTGACATGCCAAAATTTTTAAATCCCCAGAGGTCGCTATATTGACTCAGTTGCGGTGTAAGGGGAGCGAGTGGGAGCATTTCCCCTTCGATCTGATAGGTCGGAGTACAGAATAGGCGTGCTACCGGCTCATTCATTTGATAGAGGATGGCAATCGGAGAAATCCCATTTTTTGGAGCCTCTGGAATGACCACTTTTCCTTCAAACTGAAGGAACGGAATGTGCTCGATCTTTTCTAGTTCTTTTCTTTGAAGCTGAGGAGTGATATCTTCTCCTTCTGCAGAAATTCCATAGATTTTACCACCATAGAAATAGACTGTATCTCCGGGTTTGGCTATGAGCCTTTTGATATACTGCTTCTTGCCAGGGAAAACGTAGAAATAGTTGGTGTCTACATCGGAAATGTCCATATTTTCGCCGGTAAATATAACAATGCCGCTTCTCTGTACTAAGTCTGTATCAAAATACATTTGAGAGGTGGTCATCGGAGTATTGATACCAAACGTGGTCTTAGAAACCATGAGGCGATCTTGCTCTTTGAAAGTGGGCCTCATAGAACCCGTTGGAATCTCGTAAAACTCGAACCAAACCTGACGGACTAAAAACGCGACGCAGATTGCGAAAGCTAAGGCAAAAACAAATTCTAGAGATTGAGAAAAAAAGTTCTTTTTGAAAAAAGGAGCAGAGATTCTCTCTGCTTGCTTTGCTAAAAGGCTCGCCTGCTCTTTATTTTTTGCGAGGATCTCTGTCTGCAGCTGGGTAAGAAGATCATAAATCCTTTGTTTTTCTGTAGCTGGGATTTTATCTTTCTTACGGCGAATACCATGATAAACGTGAAAAAAGACTTTTTTAGATTTCCGAAGAGAATAAGTTTTATCCATCACTCTTACATGTATTTGTGGTTTGAATTAGCAAGCAGTGTGAGGGATTGATTCAAAAAATTGCAAGAAGATTTCAAAAGAAGTGGGGAGCTTTGGGCTAGATAAAAAAATACGTAGTAAGTCTATTCTTGAAAGACCTTATTGTGAAATAGGGGATTTAAAATCGTTTACAATTACGGTTTTCTAGCCTGTTTTACAGGCCAAGTAAAGTTCTCATCCGATTCTACAGAAATCTCAGGATGACCCGGAATAGTAAGGATCCATTTATAAGTGTGGCCTTTTTCAAGGCGCTCATCTAATTCTTTCTTTTCTAGGAATAGGTCCAGCTTCTCTGGCGAGGAGCTCTTTTTAGGGCTTACTATAAAAGATGCACTTTTCCCCGTTGTAAGGTCAAAAGCTACTAAGCCAAATTTCGTATAGTAGGTTGGAGTTAAGATAGGAACGATGACTTTGTCTTCGTGTATTTGTGTGGTTTGATAAAATCTAGGGCTTCTTCGTGGGATCTCTCCAGAAGGGGTGAAAAATCCTCTTCCTGAATCTACAATTTGTATGCGCATAGCGTAGTGGGTCGTACTGATTTCAATCCAATAGGGAAAAGGAAAAGTTGGCTCATTTTTATTAAAGTACATTTGCACAGCGCTTTGAGATAGTTCTGACATGTCTTTGGGCCAAGTGGTCTCAAACACTTCAAACGAGGGGTGCTTCGTCGATTTTCCATCTATAGTAAGAGGAGGAGTCCAAAGGGCCCTTTTGTCGATTTCATCGGAAGAAGCGGCGCCAATTTTTCGTTGTTTCTCTGGGAGAACCTTATAAAAGGGTAGAGCCAAGAGTTTTGCGAAAAAGTTCTGGGATTGTTCGAGAAAATTCCAGCGCCTGTGCATGACAGAAAAAGATTCTGAGAGCTGATTTTCATGAAGGTCTATCTGGTATATGTTCCAAGAAGTATGGCCCGGAGCATGTTTTTTGACCCAGTCTCTCCAGGAAAGGTTTTGCGTTTTGTAAGTTTCGACAGGAACACAAATCTCTTCCAAGGTTAGAAAGTGCTCTGAAATCGACTTAATCAGAAGGATGGAGTAGAGGTCGGACTGCTTTGTGACAATAAAGTCTCCTTTTTGCCCGGAGGTAAACCTCTCTTTTAAAGAAGGCTCTCCCCATACAAGAGGGGCAGCGCAGAGAAAGAGGATAATAAAAATTTTTTTCATAAAAAGGGAATTGCCTATGGATAATAGCCTATTTTAGCAGGCCTTTTCTATCTTCACAACAGCGGAGTTTCAAGAAATATTTTTCATTTTTTACCAAACTGTATATAAGTCAAATTATAATGATCGAAAAAGAGGGAGTGCCAGGTGAAGAGAATAACTTTTGTCATTGTTATCATGACTGCGTTGTGGGTCTTTGGTAAGGTTGTAGTAGAAAAAGACTCTTATGTTTTTTCTTCGGAAATTGCACAGCAGACTACTCCTGTAGCACAGGAGCTCGATTCTATTAATAAGGAGATAGAAGTGCTTAAAGATCGTAGAAATATGTACCTTGCTAGGGCGTATAATAATGATTTAAATGCAGAACGTTGGCAGTTTGAGTCCAATCGGTATTTGGATGCAAGACAAGCATGGAATGATGCTGACGCTGATAGAGAAGCTGCAAGACGTATTCAGCTGCAAATCGATGCTTTAGAGAAAAAAAGAGAACAAATCGTAGTTCAGCATCCAGATAAACGATGAGCACAGAGATTTATTCGCAATCCCTGTCGCTCCTTACAGATCTATATCAGCTTACAATGGCATATGGATACTGGAAGATGGGGATGCAAAATAAAGAGGCTGTATTTCATCTTTTTTTTCGCAAAAAGCCCTTTGGAGGAGCTTTTGCAATTGCCGCAGGACTTGAGACGGCTATCAATTTTTTAGAAAACTTGCGTTTTACGCCTGATGATTTGGTCTATCTTGGTAACCTAACCGATAGGTTTGGAAAAAAACTGTTCGAAGAAAAATTTCTACAATTCCTTGGAGAGATGCGTTTTACCTGTGATTTGGATGCGCTAGAGGAAGGAACTCCTGTCTTTCCCTATGAGCCTATCTTACGAGTGAAGGGACCTCTTCTGCAGGCGCAGCTATTAGAAAGTCCTCTGCTCAATATTATAAATTTTCAGACCCTCATCGCGACGAAAGCCTCGCGTATTGTATGGGCTGCAGGATCTGATCCTGTTGTAGAGTTTGGAATGAGACGTGCACAAGGAATTGATGGAGCCATTAGCGCAAGCCGCGCAGCTTTCATTGGTGGATGCGAATCTACCTCTCATTTACTCGCAGGTAAGCTCTTTGGAATCCCTGTAAAGGGGACCCAAGCGCACAGCTGGATTATGGCCTTTTCTGAGGAAGAAGATTCGTTTCAAGCCTTTTCAGAGATTTTTCCTGATAGCTCTGTTTTTCTTATCGATACATACGATTCCCTAAAAGGGATAGAAAAAGCAATCCGAGTTGCGAAGAAGATGAGAAGCTCTCATCACGAACTTATTGGAGTCAGATTAGACTCAGGGGATTTAGTAGTTTTAAGCCAAAAAATCCGCAAAAAGCTCGATGAGGCAGGATTTACAAATCTATCCATTATGGCAAGTAATGAGCTTGATGAATTCTTGATCGAGAATTGTAAGCGCTCTGGAGGTAAGATCAATGTTTGGGGAGTAGGAACTCATTTAATGACAGGTGGGGGACAACCTGCATTAGATGGAGTTTATAAACTCGCAGCCCTCCGAGATCCCGGTAAACCTTGGGAGTATAAACTTAAAGTGTCCGACCAGGTTACAAAAACGACAGACCCAGGAATTTTGCAAGTTCGTAGATTTGTATCAGAAAATGGATATATTGCGGATATGGTCTACAATGTAGAAAATCCTCCAACAGGGGAAAACGCTATGATTGAATTTGGAGTAGGAGGCAAGAAAAAGGAAATTGAAAAAGGACAACCTTACATCGACCTCTTACAAAAAATATTTTCTCAAGGTTCTTTGGTCTATAAAAAGCCCTCTTTACAAGCACTTCAAAAAAGGACTCTTCAAGAATTATCGAAATTTCCCAAAGGGATACGTAAGCTTGCTGATCCTGATCCCTATTTTTGCGGCTTAGAAGAGGGATTATATAAGAAAAAAATTCAGCTCATTAAAGAAAGCACAAAAGCTTAGGTAAAACATGAAAGCTCTTTTGATTGTAGATATGGAAAACGATTTTATGCCGACAGGTCGTTTAGGGGTGGCTGGAGCTGATGAAATCATTCCTATTATCAATCATCTTTCTGAACAGTTTTCCATAGTCTTGGCATGTTTGGATTTCCATCCTAAGAATCATGTAAGTTTTGCAAGCAATCATCCAGGAAGAAAAATAGGAGATGTGATCGAAATAGGTGGGATCAAACAAATTCTCTGGCCTGAGCATTGTATAGAGAATGCGTATGGAAGTGAAATCGTAAAAGGGTTAAGAAAAGAGAAAATTGCAGCTTATTTTTATAAAGGCTGGGACCCCGAAATTGACAGCTATAGCGCTTTTTTTGATAACGCTAGGAAGAAAGATACAGGTCTTCAGAAATATCTGCGATCCAAAGGGATAACAGAGATTTACTTAGCCGGAATTGCGACTGAGTACTGTGTTTTATATTCTGCGCTTGATGCAATAGAGCTTGGATTTTCTGCTTTTGTCATTGAAGATGCTTGCAGGGCTATTAACTTACATCCAGATGATGAAAAAAAGGCGCTAGCATCAATGAAGGAAAAAGGGGTAATCATTACAAATTCGTTACAAGTGGAACAATCACTATGAATATGCTAGGTTTTGTAGACTCAGAATTTCTTCAAACGCAATCTTCTATGAATTTTAAGATTGTCTGTTTATGTATTTTTTTGCTCGCCGTTCTTCATACCTTATTTGCAAATTTCTTTACAAAATGGTCAGAGAAAATTGCAGAGAAAGCCCCACTGCAAAAGATCGAGAAAAGACGCAAAATTTCCATCACTTTCTTTTCTGAAATTCTACGGTTTTTAGGAGAGGTAGAGGTTGTTTTTGGACTTTGGGTCATCCCTCTTCTTTTTACAATTATTTGCTTTTATAGTTGGTCCTCTGCTGTGGACTATTTGTCTAAAAGAGTTTACATCGAGCCGATGCTGGTTGTGGTGATCATGAGTTTAACGGCCACAAAACCGATACTTGTCCTTTCAGAAAATGGACTTCGATTTATTACTAAGATACTTGGAGGAAGCTCTGCTGCTTGGTGGCTTAGCATTTTAATTGCAGGGCCTATTTTAGGTTCGTTTATCACCGAGGCCGGCGCTATGACCTTATGCGCACTTTTACTCGGGAAACATTTTTATGTGCATGAGCCAAGTAAAAAACTAGCCTATGGAACATTAGGGCTTTTATTTTCCAATATTTCTGTAGGGGGGCTCCTTACTAATTTTTCAGCGCCGCCTGTTTTGATTGTGCAGAGGATTTGGGATTGGAGCTCATGGTTCATGTTTACTCATTTTGGGATCAAAGCCATCGTGGGAATTATCTGTTCGACACTTTGTTATTTTTTCTTTTTTCGAAAAGAACTTATCTCCATCGATAAGAAAAACTTGGCGATGTCTGAAGAAAAAGAAGGGGATAAGATTCCGTTTTGGGTCACAGCAGTTCATGTTACTTTCTTAGTTTGGGTTATTTTAAATTCTTATTATCCCCCCATTTTCATTGGATCTTTTCTTATGTTTTTAGGGTTTCATCAGGCAACACTGCCCCATCAATTCCCTGTGCAACTAAAAAGACCTCTACTTGTTGGTTTGTTTTTGGCGGGCCTTTTGATACACGGCGGTTTGCAAGCTTGGTGGATTCAATCAATTCTTGGAGGATTAGGTAACAATGAAATGATGCTCATTAGTATGGCTTTGACGGCATTTAATGATAATACCGCCATTGCTTATTTAGCCACACTCCTTCCTGATTTAACGACCTCTTTAAAGTATGCGGTTATGAGCGGGGTTGTAGTAGGTGGAGGCCTTACAGTGATAGCGAACGTTCCCAATCCTGCTGGACAGGTAATCCTTAAGAAATTCTTCCAAGATAAGATCTCACCCTTATATTTACTCTTGGCAGCATCTATCCCTACTGGAATTTTTTACGCAATCTTTGCCATTTTTGCTGAGTGGTAGTTTTAGATGATTTTTTCAAAGAGCTTTTCTACTTCTTCTTTTTTCATGCCGAGAAAGCAAACTGTTTTTTGTTTGCTTGTCTCTCCTCGTAAAAGAAGAATTTTTGATTTGGGAATTCGTAAAGAAGAAGATAAAAATGCGATCAGCTCCTCATTGGCCTTTCCTTTTTCAGGAACTGCCTTGAGCTTAACTTTTAGCACCCCATTTTCAAAGCCTACATATCCCGTAAAGCTTGATTTTGGAAGTACTTTAATGCTAAGGGTTACCCCTTTTGCGCTCTCTTGAAACATAGGAGAATTTATTTTGACAATTTTCTAGGGAAACATTAGCCTACTTTATTCTTTTTATACAGTTTTTATTATATATACAAAATTATAGCATGCATCCAAAAAAATCTTTTCAAAGTATCTTGAGCGGGACCCTTTTAATTGCAGGCACTACAGTCGGGGCTGGAATGCTGGGAATTCCTCTTGTCACAGGTGAGGCGGGCTTTGCTCCAGCTATGCTTATTACAGTTCTAGCTTGGGCATTTATGCTCTGCACCGGACTTCTTTTACTCGAAGTTTCTTTATGGATGCCTGAGGGCAGTAATATTCTTTCTATGTCCAAAAGATTCTTAGGCTCGAAAGGAAAATGGTTTGCAGGGAGCATGTTTGTCTTCTTGTATTACTGTTTGATGGTTGCCTATTTTGCAGCAGGTGCGCCGCTTCTTATGGGATTTTTAGAAGAGATTACTGGGATTGCAATACAAGGGACTGCGAGTTATTTCCTGTTTGGCGCTTTTTTTGCGGTCATTGTCGCTCATGGTGTCAAAAGTATCGACAGAGTCAATATTATCCTTGTTGTGTCCATGGTAATCGCGTATTTCTTGTTACTTGGTGCAGGCTCTAAAGAGGTTTCTTTTTCAAAATTGCAACCTTCTCATTTTTCCAAAATGTTTATTTCGGTGCCTATCCTTTTTAGCGCTTTTGGTTTTCACAATGTGATCCCCCCTTTATGTACCTATTTAAAAAAGGATCGAAAGAGTCTGCAACTTGCTATCGTGTTTGGAACGACTCTTCCTCTGCTTGTCTATATCCTTTGGCAGTGGCTTGTCATCGGGTCAGTTCCAAGCGAGATGATCAAACAAACTCTCGAACAAGGCGGGACTGCTGCGCAAGCACTTGAGCACATTGTTGGAAATCCATGGGTTTCCAAACTTGCTAAATTCTTTGCTTTCTTTGCGATCATCACCTCGCTTCTTGGGGTTGCTTTTTCCATGGTAGATTTTCTGCAAGATGCCTGGAAGGACACTGTTATTCGTTCAAAGAGAACTTTCCTATCGATTGTAACCTTTTTCCCTCCTTTTCTGTTTGTGTGCTTAGATGCAACCTTATTTGATAAGGCTCTTTCTCTTGCAGGGGGATTTGGAGAATCGATTCTGAATGGACTTTTACCCGTCTCATTAGTCTGGGTAGGGCGCTATAAAAAGCGATTGGAATCAGAAAGTCCTTTGCCTGGTGGGAAAACCCTGCTTATTTTTCTATACGTCTTAAGCCTTTCTGTGATCGTTCTTGAGGTTTTTCAACTATTTTTCGGATTTTAGTTCTACATAGAGAAGCAAGCTGTTTATCATTCATTGAACCGCCGCCCGCTCTATCTCCATCGAGATAAATTTTTTGAAAAACAAGATATTTTAACTCAGTGATTTACATCTATTATTACTGATTGAACTAAACATCTGGAAAAGATAACATCCGTGCCCGAAAAGAAGGGGCATAATATGAATAGCGTATCGATCCATCACTTTGTGCATTCGACCGGATTCCCAGCGCCTCAAAATTTATCTGATTTTACAAAAAATCTTGAAGTTGCTTTTTCTTATCCCAATCATTACGCCTGGTCTAGTAAAGGGGGGCTTGTTTCCCTCTATGCTTCAAGCGAAGATTCTCGCGATTTGTTCGCCACTTCATCAAACAGCTCTCTCCTTCACATTAATGACACAAGAGCATCGGAAAAAATTGTATTGCTATTAGAGGGCGTTCTTGAACATCTGCTCGGAATTCCTCATGCCTTTCGAGACCTGCTTCATGTCAAATCTGCGATTGTCGTCTACGATTTTTTACTTAGCTATGGTAGCAATACTGAAATTGATTTTCTTACATTGAATGGAAAATATTTTGGAAATTTTCGTGGTAAAGTAAATGCCCAAATTGAAAAGGAATCTGCTAGGCAAGTCAGCGCTGTAGAGAAAAAATGGGATAAGGTAGTTGATAAGATAAACACTCTTGAAACACGTGAAAAGTGCAAAGAATATCAACATCTCCTTTCTTTACTAAATTTCCAACGTGAAGCTTGCACAGTATTGTTAAAATCCTCCAAGTTTCAGTTTCGGATTCAAGCTATCGAAAAAAGCGAAAATGTGATCCGGTCTTCAGGACACATTTTGCAAGCAGCTAATCTAAACTCGTCAGATACACAAATTAGAATTTCGACCTTAGAATTTTTAGAAGAGTTAGCTAAATTTGATGCAGGTCTTTCTTTGATTTTGTGTTCAACTTTTTCTGATGAAACAAAAGAAAATATAAGAAAGGTATCAGAAAATGCGGGGAAAAAAGTAGATATTGTTGCAGATTTTCGACATGTAAGTATGAAAAAGGTTTTAGAAATCAAACGCATCCTGACTGCAAGCTATGAGAACGATACGATGCCTTCTACTTTACAGCCTTATTTATTACTGGTTTTAAAAGGAGTTGATTCTTGTCTCTTCGTACAAGAGAAAAAAAAGGATGATCAACAACTGATAGCACTTTATGATGCATTCCTGCCTTTGATTTTCAAATACGGTATTGCAGCTCCTTCGTATTATCATGAACTTCCTCTACAGCCCATCTTAGATACATATAGGATAGTTATGCAAGAGTATCAAGCACGGGTCCTTTATCGGGATACAAATCTACTGAATTTTTCAACCTATTATAAACTTTCTGAGGAATATTTTTTCCATCAAAGCGTCTATGAAAGAATATATCGAGTAGGATATGAGGTTTTATTCAGTCAAACTCCTCAAAAAATTTCAAAAGAACATAAACTTGTTTTATTCGCTTCCAGATTATCTATCATAGGAGGAAAAACTTTTCCTCATCCTGACGAGCTTTTTGGGAAAATGAAACCTCCCATAAAAGAATTGCCCTCATCTCATAAAAGCATTGAAGCTTCTCCAAGCGAGAAAAAAACTCCTAAACAAAAAGCTCCTCAACACATCGTTATAAAACCTCAAGAAATCGTTTCAAACCCTAAAGAAACAATTGATGCAGTAAAAAAAGTTTCTGTGGGGGGAAGTTCCAAAAGCACCCCAAAAACCGTAGAGATTGCTCCGATTACTCTATCTCGCGCTTCACCCCCTGAGCCAGTTCCTTCTCCATCAGAAATTATCTACGCAGAGCGTGTGCAGAACGTGCTTGATAATCCTCAAAAACTAGTAGAAGAGCCGCGATATAAAAATGAATCAAAATTTGTGAAAAATAAAGTTGTAGCTTTCCATACTTTCTCCTTGCGATTGGACCGAGAAATTTTACAACATGGCATCTTGGACCTGCATAGAAAAGAGACCTCTGAAAAAAGAGGAGTTCATTACTTCCTACCCGGGGAAATGACTGTAGACGAGGTAACTTACTTGGGAGTATTTGGGTATACTTTTGATCGTGCTATAGATGAAAAAAATCTTTCCAATGCTTATTGCTATCATCGTTGTTTTACGCAAAAAGATGCGCACGAAATGGTAGGAGAATATTTAGAAAAAGGGTTTTGGGATTTAGATAATCCTTCTCTTGAAGTTGGAGGCGCTCCTAGCAAAAAGAAGAAAACTATGCATTCTGAAGATCCTTTTGAAGTTGTAAAACTCTTAAACCCCTATACAATGCAAATTTCTGATATTCAAAAGAAAACCACTCTGAAAGTGTTTCTGATCAAGCAGCTTTTGGAAAAGATGCTCTAATGTTAACAAATCAGAATCGAAAACGAAAAAGGAAAACGACATGATACAAGCACTTAATGCAACCATGTTAACATGGACTCCTGCTGTACGCACGATTCAAGAGCAAGGTCAGTTTATCGAGGAGATGACTTATGAAGAATTGGAGCGCCATGAAACCTTGATTTTGAACACAACTGCTCAAGTTGATCTGATGGAAAATGTGTTAAAGGGAGTCGTGCAACAGGCTCGTATTACTCATTCGAAGGAAATGAAGTCAGAAGCGAAGGCTTTTTATTCCAGGCATGGTTTTACTATTGCAACAGGAAGTCTCTTGCTTGAAGATCAGTTAGATCTTACACATTTTGCAATCAACTTTATAGTTAATATGAACGCGTTCCAGGAAGGGTTGCAAGAGTGGCGGAGTGCTGTAGATGTCATTTACAACCAAAGGCATTTGATCGAAGAGTTCTCACCTCTAAAATTAGAAGAACAAGAAAAATTACTTTCAGACGCAATGTCTTATATGGATAAAGTAAAGGATCTTTTCCTCAGCCTGGAAAAGGATGCTTTGGAAGCTCATTCGGAAAAAGATGTGCAAAGGGTATATGCGGCGTACGCAGAGAGTATCCCTATTTTGGAAGAAGGGAATAAGATCATTAAGGATCAATTAGACCGCATACAATTGATTCAGATGCGCTGTGGAAAGGGAATAAATTGTGGTATTAACACCTATATCGGCGTTGTGCCTCTTAAAGATCGTCAGCTCATCGTAGGTTGTGGACATACTGATTGGCATGTAGGCTATGATCCTGATTTTCCAAGCGATAGCGATATGTCTAGTAAAGAAAATACCCCAATGCAGTCGCGTGATCATTCGCATATGGGCGAGTATTGTATTGATATTAGACCAGAAATAAACCCTGATGCTCTTCTTGATGTTTCTTCCCCAATTCAGTGGAAATATCTTCCTTCAGGAAAGTTTAATAAGGTCCTTTTGGAATATCTTCCTAATTATCTCTTTGAAGAAGGCGGAGCAAAAATTATTTTTGGAAATGCAAACCGTGTCTTGGCCCCTGGAGGAGTAATCGAGTTTCCCAATTATGTGGGATTTGTCGAAGAGGGAGAAGAAGAAGATGCTGAGCCTTTTTATGTAGCTTTAACACAGCAAGAAGATCAATGTTTGGAAGGAAAAGCCATGTCGCAGTTATCTCCGGCTCTTCTTTACAGAATTAACAAAAAAGTCTCAGATTTTCTTGCTACGATGGGTTTTGAGTTTCCTGCAAATTTCAATATGCACGAGGCAACTAACAATTATACTGCTGTTAAAAAAGAAGGGGAACCTTCCATGATGGACCCATAAGAAAAAGAATAATAGTTTTGCGCTTTTGGAAACACGCAAGAAGACGGTTTTTAGGGACGCCCACTACTGCAATTTTGGAATTCTACACCTGTGGTTTAGGCTTACCTCTCATCTTTAAGACCGATATCTCTGTACACGACAAAAAATAACTTGAGGAAGGAAACTCGCTGAAGTGAGACTATATCTCGTTGGTAATCAATCATCGAGGTATTATGAGACAAATCAG
>JABEVM010000072.1 GCA_013041585.1 Chlamydiota bacterium | reverse complement strand
GGCATCATCATGATGGACCTTTTTTCTATGAAATTAGAAGAGCTAAAGGCTGACGCGGTTGTCATTGCAACAGGAGGCCCTGGGTTAATCTTTAAAAAGTCGACAAATTCTACATTTTGTACAGGAGCTGCTAATGGAAGGCTCTATAAACAGGGTATGAAATACGCGAATGGAGAATTTATTCAAATTCACCCCACTGCGATTCCAGGAGTCGATAAGCTTCGCCTTATTTCTGAATCTTCCAGGGGAGAAGGAGGAAGAATGTGGGTGTATGGGAATTCATCAAAAACTATCACAACCCCTGAAGGAAAAGAGATCCCGTGCGGAAAAACGGGAGAGCCTTGGTATTTCTTAGAAGAGATGTACCCTGCTTTTGGCAATTTGGTACCCCGTGACATTGCAGCTCGTGAAGTACTTCGTATTTGTGAAATGGGCCTTGGTGTGGATGGAGGAATGCAAGTCTATCTAGATGTCTCTCATCTGCCTGCTTCGCAACTGCATAAAATCGATTCTGTACTCGATATTTACCAAAAATTTACTGGCGAAGATCCAAGAAAAGTTCCGATGAAAATTTTCCCTGCAGTCCATTACTCCATGGGAGGCGCTTGGGTTGATTGGCCAGCTAGTGATGACCCAGATCGGTTAGATAGATTTAGACAGATGACAAACATTCCAGGATGTTTTGCAGTGGGAGAGTGTGAATTTCAATATCATGGCGCGAACAGACTAGGCGCAAATTCTCTCCTCTCTTGCATCTTTGGCGGGCTTGTTACAGGGAATGAGATTCCTAGGTATTTAGATACTCTTAAAGATAGCTACGGCAATCTATCACCAAAAATGTATACAGAGGCTTTAGAAAAAGAAGAAGCATTTAAAAAGGATATCCTTTCTAGAAATGGAAAAGAAAATGTCCATAGGCTCCATGATGAATTAGCTGAAATCATGGTTCGCGATGTGACGGTCAAAAGAAATAATACCGATTTAACAAAAGCTATAGAGAAGATCAAAGAAATTCGAGAGCGATATAAAAACATTTCGCTCGATGATAAAGGAACTTTACTAAATCAAACCTACGCTTTTGCAAATCAGTTTGATGCTATGATAGAGCTTGCTCTTGTCATTACAAAAGGAGCTCTCCTGCGTAATGAATTTCGAGGAGCTCATTTCAAACCGGAATTTCCGAATCGTGATGATGAAAACTGGCTAAAAACTACTATAGCAAGCTACGATGCAGAAAAAGGGGAGCCTAAGATTTCTTATGTGCCAGTTGACCTAAGACATCTAAAACCAATTATGCGCGATTATACAAAAGCAAAAAAGGTTAAGCCTACGTTAGAGAATATTCCGAAAAATATGCAGCTACCTGTCTAAAAGGAGTTTATATGCTAAAAACTTTTATCCTACGCATTTTTCGCGGGGTTCCAGAGAATCAATATTGGGAAGAGTTTGAGCTAGAATTAAAACCCTTTTTGAATGTAAACGCTGCATTAATGGAAATTCAAAGCGACCCAGTCACTCGTAAAAAAGAACGTGTTGCTCCTGTTGTTTGGGAACAAGGTTGCTTGGAAGAGGTTTGTGGTTCATGTTCGATGCTGATTAATGGAAGACCAAGACAAGGGTGCACGGCTCTGATTGAACCTATTTTACAAGCATCGGGGAGTAATTCTATCACGCTCGCTCCTATGACAAAATTTCCCTTAGTACGAGATCTTGTAATCAACCGAGATGTCATGTTTGAGAATCTAAAAAAAGTACATGCTTGGATAGATGTTGATAATAGTCTTGATCACGGATTTGGTCCGAAAATCAGCCCATCCTTGCAAGAGACGATGTATACACTCTCCACTTGCATGACTTGCGGAGTTTGCAGTGAAGGTTGTCCTCAGGTGAATAAAAATTCAAAATTTATAGGCCCAGCTCCTATCTCGCAAGCTAGATTATTCAACGCGAATCCGGTCGGAAAGATGCAAGCCAAAGAAAGGCTACATCCACTCATGGAAGAAGGTGGAGTCAGCGACTGCGGGAATGCGCAAAACTGTGTACAAGTGTGTCCAAAAAAGATTCCTTTAACAGAATCTCTTGCAGTTATGGGAAGACAAGTTACAAAACAGGCATTTAAGGACTTGATTCATCTAGCCGATACAAGTTCTTGATCTTGCAGAGAAACAAACGTGGTATTTTTTCTGTGATCTCCCTTTGTCATTTCTAAAACTTCTCCCAAAGTAATTTCTTGAAAAGAATAGTTTTGTGAAAGAGTCATTTTCAATCTTTCTATCACGTTTTCTTTACTCTTTTCGTGCTTACAAAGTTTGCAGAGAAAGTCATCATGAGATCTTTCTTGTCTATACTGAGGAGTTTTTTTAGGATGCAGGAGATATTCCATGCTTTCTTCTTTATAGTCCCAAAGAAAGGAAGTGTGGTGCAGCCAACGGTCTTTCTTTATATACTGCGCATTTCCTCCAAATTTCTTTTCACCAAAGACATAATCATTTTCTCTTAACTGAAAATCGTGGGCGGAGAAAACTTCTTTATAAATAGAGGCCGACCATTCCATGATTGTCTTTGGAAAGGGCTGGAAACTATGAGTTTCTTTTTGAAAGAGGAAAGAAACGAAAAGTGTGTCTTCGTCGACAACAACCGTGCCGCCTCCACTGAACCTCTTGATGATTGGAATGGGTTTTTCTCTTATTTTTTTTGCATTGATAAGTTCTTCCAATTTTCCCGAAATCCCCATCACGATAGCTTGAGAGGACCCTTCATTGACAAGGCATATATTGACGCAGCTTGTGCGCAAAAGCGCCTCTTCAAGCTGAAGCTGGGTAAAAATCGGAAGATTTTTTGTGCGGAGGAAATACAAAGTCATAGATTACATGTGAGAGATCGAAGAGATGTCCTCGATATTGATAACTTGATATTTGAGACCTTGCATTCCATTGTATTTTATTATGAGTAAAGTGCCCGATGTTGCCACGGTAAAATCAACGATATTCGAAATTGTAGATCCATCAGAAAGCTGCAGAATAACTTTAGGCCCTGTTTTTTCTCTTTTTAATAGTTCAAAAGCTTCTTTGAGATCTGATGCTCTAGATTTAGGATCAATCATGATAAATGACTGCGCTCCTTGCATCCCATTCATGATAGGAAGTGGGAGAGCTTTTGACATATCCGTAGATGAATTGTCCTGAGCGTTAAGTAAAGCCGCAGAGAGAAATGGTAATAAAAAGAACGATTTTTTCATAAGATCCTTCATTTACAATGAGAGTAAGCTACTTGGAGAAGAGCCCTTCGTTTCTAAAGCGGCTTTTGCCTTTTCAAGAATTTTTTTAATTTCTTCTAAAGGCTTCTCCGGCTTCTCGGCGATCGAAGCAACCACCATAGAAACTGTGGCCCCTGATTTTACCGCAGAAAAGTGTTGTTTAGCAACCCCTCTCTGAAGATTCTGCGCAATGAGCAATGCTTCTTTTTCATGGGTATCCCCAAGAAATAGAATGAAAACCTCTGAGGAATAAAGAAGTATCTTGTCAAAAGTACGTAATTGAAGGGATAAAAAGGAGGAAATTTCATCTGAGAATTTTTCTACAGAAGAGGGATCTTCATTTATTGTAATCTCTTCAAAATTATCAACTTGTATATATAAAACGCAGCCAGGAAACCGCAGAGATCCTTCTGGCGGGGCCTCTTTAGGATAGGTGAACAAACGTGGAGAGGAGGGTTGTTTTTTACCCCCTTTTTCTATAGATTTTCGTTGAATTTCTTCGACTTTGCTTTGAATGGTTTGTTTTCTAGGAACCAAAAACATTTTTTCTTCAATTTCCTCTTTTAAGAGAGGGACTTGTAGGAAATCATCTACACCTGCTTGTAGAGCTTTCTCTAAAAAACTTTTTCTTATTTCGTTAGAAATGACAAAAATTCGTGTGTTTTTAGAAGGGAAATATTTTCGTATACTACTTAAAGAACTTTCATGTTCCTTGCCATCGATCATGACAAATTTGACATCAAGAAGTTTGGCAGAGTCAAAAGCCTCTTTTGGACTATCGAATTGAAAGATAGAAAAGTGAGTATGAAAATTTACCGTAAAAAAGTTCTGGATTGTGCTATTTGAGCTGATAACCAGCATAATAGGTAAAGTTTTCATCTTAACTTCCAAAAGGGTTTACGTTTGTTTCACTCTTATCAGAGAGTTAAACCTTTTTGTTTTGATTTTCTACAATTT
>JABEVM010000071.1 GCA_013041585.1 Chlamydiota bacterium | reverse complement strand
TCTCAATATAGATAAAGCTAGCACTTCGAATTCCAATCTGCTAAAGTCTTATGAAAAGCAGTTGCGCTATATCAGATTTTTTCATATATTTTACCTGTCCAGGAGCAAGTAGATGGCCATGCAGCTAAAAACAGAAATCGGTAAGTTGATCGACATCGGGATAGAAGAAGATGCCGTAGAGCGCGATTGTACAACCCTTGCATGCACAGGAGAAAATCTAACAGCCATAGCTGAGGTTATCCTCCAAGAAAAAGCAAAAGTAGCAGGCCTGATCTTTATTCCTTGGATTTTTGAAAAAGTAGACCCCTCCATGAAAATAACTACCCTTGTAGAAGAGGGTGAGGACTGCGAAGAGGGGACTGTTCTTTTTCGTCTAGAAGGGAAAGCGAGAACCCTTCTCTCAATAGAGCGGCTTTTGTTAAATATTTTGCAGCACACCTCTGGAATTGCCACAAAAACGGCAAAGTTTGTCAAAGCGGTAGAGGGATACCCATGTGAAATTTTGGATACACGTAAAACCCTCCCTGGTTTACGCATGCTTCAAAAATATGCTGTCCAAGTGGGCGGGGGAAAAAATCACCGTTTTAACCTATCTGATTTAGTTCTGATCAAAGACAATCATTTAGCGATGCTTGAGTCGGAAGGGCACTTTGGAGTCGGCGCTGCCATCCAAAAAGTTCGAAGCCTGGATGAAAAAACACCTATAGAAGTTGAAGTAGAAAATTTAGAAATGCTCAAAGAAGCATTAGAGGCCAAACCTGAGCGCATCTTACTAGATAATATGGAAATTCCTATGCTGCAAGAGGCAGTAGCTTTGGCAAGGGGAAAAGCCTATTTGGAGGCTTCCGGAGGAATTACATTAGAAACGGTTCGGTCCTATGCGTCGACAGGGGTGAACGGGGTTTCTGTTGGAGCATTAACACATTCGATTGCCGCCGTGAATATGAGCATGTCCATGCAGGTGTGTTCACATTCTAGCTGCGGATAAAATTTTTATGCATAAGGAGAGATTATCATGAGCGGAAAAGAAAAAGAATTGATTTTTGAAGAAGAAGCCAGAAGTAAACTCAAAGAGGGTATCGATCAATTAGCCGATGTAGTGGGAGTGACTCTTGGACCTAAAGGTCGTAATGTTGGGCTGCAAGCTTCTTGGGGCGCGCCTACAATCACAAACGATGGAAACAGCATTGTAAAAGATATAGAGCTCAAAGATCAATATGCCAACATGGGCGTTTCTCTAGGGAAAGAAGTCGCTGCTAAGATGAAAGAAATCTGTGGAGATGGGACAACCACAAGCATTCTTCTATTGCGAGCTCTTGTACAAAACGGGGTAAAAAATATTGCATCGGGAGCAAGCCCTATCCTCGTCAAAAGGGGAGTAGAAAAGGCGGTTGATGCCATTATTAAGGAAATTGAAAGCTCTTCCATCCTAATTCAAAACGATAAGGAAGTAAAAAATATCGCTGTGGTGTCTGCATCTGGTAAAGAAGAGATCGGAGAAGTAATCGCGCAGGCTATTAAAAAGGCTGGAAAAAATGGTGTGATTACGATCGAAGAAGGGAAAACTACCGAAACGACTATTGAAGTTGTAGAAGGAATGCAGTTTGACCGCGGCTATGTAAGTCCTTATTTCTGCACAAATGCGGAAAGCATGTCAGTTTCAATGGATAGTCCTCGAATTTTGGTAACGGACAAGAGAATTTCTTCTATTAACGAAATTCTGCCTATTTTACAAGCCGTCGCCGCATCCGGCCAAGAACTTTTATTGATTGCTGATGATGTCGAAGGAGAGGCTCTTTCCACCCTCGTGATCAATAGACTACGTGGTATCCTTAAAATCTGTGCTATAAAAGCGCCTGGATTTGGAGATCGCAGAAGAGCTATGTTAGAAGATGTTGCTATTTTAACAGGTGCAACTCTTGTTTCGGAAGAGACTGGTAACTATTTAGCAGAGGCAACAGCCGATGTTTTAGGTAGCGCTGACAAAATTCATATTACTAAGGACAAGACCACGATTGTGAATGGCCATGGCGACGTAGAAATGATTAAAGCCAGACTCAAACAAATCGATGCAGAAATTCTCTCTGCTACAAGCCCTTACGATAAAGAAAAACTAGAAGAGAGAAAGGCGAAGCTCAGCGGTGGTGTAGCGGTAGTTCAGGTAGGAGCTCCTTCCGAGCCTGAGATGAAGCAGAAAAAGCAGATGTTTGAAGATAGCTTAAATTCTACTAGAGCAGCTCTGGAAGAAGGAATTGTTCCAGGCGGCGGAGTAGCTCTTCTCAGAGCTAGCAAAGCTGTGGACGCACTTTCCTTAACAGGAGATGAGCTCATCGGCGCTCAGATGGTACAGAAAGCTTGCGAAGCTCCATGCAGACAACTCATTCAGAACGGTGGTTTTGAGAGTTCTGTGATTCTAGGGGAGATTTGGAAGGGTGAGAAAAACTTCGGATTCAACGCCCTTTCTGAAAAGGTCGAGGACCTAGTCATTGCTGGAATCATCGATCCTGCTAAGGTCGTGAAAAATGCTTTGAAGTATGCTGCATCTGTTGCAGGAGTTGTCCTGCTTTCTGAAGTGCTCATTGGTGATGCAAAAGAAGATTCTTCTGATGCAAAATCATAATAATGATCAATCTGTAAAAGACCTCTTTTATCTATAGAGGTCTTTTACTATGCAAAATCCAGAAAAGAAAGCTGCCGTTTTCCCAAGCAGGGGCATAGGTGATGCTATTTTGATGATGATCGCATGTCATCACTTAAAAAAAGCAGGGTATGATGTTACCCTTTACCACCCAACCCTTGAAGAACTAAAAAATTGGTTTGAGAGCGGGTCTAAAAAGCAAAAATTTGCAAAATGGCCCTCATTAGAGGATCTCCCCTCTTCTGTGCAAGAGTATGATCTTGTCATTGTCCAAAATGACAACTCTCCTCGTATGAAAATGCTCTATTCTTCTATTCCTCGAAACAAACTCTCAATTTTTTATCCAAGCTATGTCCAAGGCAAACATTTTCCTTTGGACCCAAATGACTCCGTTTTTGTCTCCGATAAATCTATGGCGGAAAATATTGCTATCGCAGTTGCCTCTCTTTTAGGAAACAAAGAGGTTTCCAAAGATAATGGCTTGTATGCTCCGCATCAGCTAACCTATAGGAAAGAGAAAAATAGAGTTGTCATCCACCCTCTTAGTAACGAAGTAGAGAAAAATTGGCCTGTAGAAAAATATGAAAAGCTTGGGCAGGCATTACAAAAAAAAGGATTTGTTCCAGTCTTTGTTTGTAATGAAAATGAGCTGCCAATCCTTCATAGGCTTTCCCAAAATTATCCAGTGGAAGCTTTCCCAAATTTAGAAGCGCTGGCAAGCTTTATCTATGAATCCGGCTATATGATCGGCAACGATTCTTTAATAGGACACCTAGCTTCTAATTTAGCTATTCCCACTCTCATCATTGCAAACGATTCTAAACGGATGAAATTATGGCGACCCGGCTTTCTGCTTGGGGAAGTGATCACCCCGTATGATTGGATCCCCAATTTCAAATTCTTGCGTATACGATCTGTTTATTGGAAACACTGCATTAGTGTGAGTAGAGTCTATAAAGCTTTCATAAATCTTACGAAGATCTTCTAAGAATTTAATGTAAAGAGTTAATGCTAAGACTAATTTCTAATTATGGTCTTTATCTTCATGAGCTCCCTAAAAAGCTCTGGGCAATGACATACGCTGTTATGTTTATTTACAGAAAAATATCTAAAATATAAGATAAAATTAAGTGAATTTCTTGATTTTG
>JABEVM010000070.1 GCA_013041585.1 Chlamydiota bacterium | reverse complement strand
GCCCTTGTTAATACGCTGCAAGATGTGCTCATCCGCTGGAAGCGGATGTCTGGATTTGAGGCTCTTTGGGTACCAGGTACGGACCATGCAGGGATTGCTACACAGACAGTCGTTGAGAGAAATCTGATTGCAAAGACTGGAAAAAAAAGAAAAGATTTTTCTAGGGAAGAGTTTTTACAGCATGTCTGGGATTGGAAAGAGAAAAGCGAAAAAGAAATTTTGCAGCAACTTAGGCGTTTAGGATCCTCTTGCGACTGGTCAAGACTTCGTTTCACTATGGACGAACAATGCTCTAAAGCGGTTAGAGTGGTTTTCAAAAAGATGTTTGATGAAAATCTCATCTATCGCGGCGATTATCTCGTCAATTGGGACCCTGTAACACAAACTGCGCTTGCTGACGACGAAGTAGAGTACGAAGAGCAAAGCTCGTTTTTATGGCATTTCCGTTATCCTTTAGAAGATGGAAGCGGTTATATCGTTGTTGCAACAACACGTCCTGAAACCATGCTAGGAGATGTGGCGATCGCATATTCTCCAAAAGATAAAAAGCACGAAAACTTAGCTGGGAAAAAAGCTGTTTTGCCCTTAGTAGGAAGAACTCTTTCTTTCATTGCAGACCACCATGTAGATCCAGAATTTGGAACAGGACTTGTAAAAGTAACACCTGCCCACGATCCAAATGACTATGAAATGGGGATTCGTCATGGACTTGAGATGATCAACATCATGACACCGGAAGGAAAAATCAACGATCAGTTCCCAGAATTTGCCGGCCTTACTATGCAAGAAGCTAGAATGACTGTTGTTAAACGAATGGAAGAGCTCAAACTTGTTGAAAAAATCGAACCGCATACTCTTCGTGTCGGTGTATCCTATAGATCTAAGGCTATCATCGAGCCCTATTTGTCTAAGCAGTGGTTTGTTAGAATGAGCGCGTTCAAAGAGCCTCTTCTTTCCGCTGTGAAGAATAGTAAAGTCCGCCTCATTCCTAAAAATTTTGAAAATACCTACTTCCATTGGATTGAAAATTTACGCGATTGGTGTATCTCCAGACAACTCTGGTGGGGTCATCAGATCCCCATTTGGTACAATAAAGAAGATCCATCTCGTATGATCTGCCATGATGGCCTAGACATACCTTCTGAAGTAAAAGCTCATCCAGACAAATGGGTGCAGGAAGAAGATGTCTTGGACACTTGGTTCTCTTCTGCCCTTTGGCCTTTTAGCGTTTTGGGATATCCTGAAAAAACTCCAGACCTTGCTAAGTTCTACCCCAATTCTACACTCATCACAGGGCACGACATTTTATTCTTCTGGGTTGCTCGTATGATCATGATGGGAGAGTATGTGATGGGAGAAGTTCCATTCCCTGAAACATTCCTACATGGACTGATCTATGGAAAATCGTATTGGCGTTACAACAAAAACGGATCGATTGCCTACGCATCGCCTGAAGAAAGGGCCTCTTTTGACAGAGGAGCGCCACTCCCTTCTGAAGTCCACTCGAAGTGGGAGAAAATGTCTAAATCAAAAGGCAATATTATAGACCCGCCCGAAATGATCGACATCTATGGAACGGATGCCACTCGTATGGCGCTTTGCGCAAGCGCAAACCAAAACAGGCAAATCGATCTAGATGTTAGGAAATTTGAAGAATATAAGAATTTCGCAAATAAAGTTTGGAACGGCGCTAGATTTGTGTTTATGAATTTAGAATCACTGTCCTCTGATGAACTATCAGAAGGGGTGGACCTTTCTACTCTTCTATTAGAAGATAAATGGATTTTATCACTCCTTGGGTCTACGATTTCCCGTACAAACGAGCTTCTTGAAGAATATTCTTTTGACATCGCAGCAACTACTGCTTACGACTTTTTCTGGAAAGATTTCTGCGCTTACTATCTAGAGATTGCAAAACCGATCCTTTTTGGAAAAAAAGGCTCTCCACTTGATCAAAAAAATAAACAAAAGATTTTGGTCATCGTTCTTACCTCATGCATTCGTCTCCTTCATCCTATGACACCTTTCATTACAGAAGAAATCTTCTCTCTTCTTAAAGATCATTTCTCCTCTGTAACAGAAAAGTCTTCTGTGGATGTATATACAAAAGAAACTGTCTCTGCTTTAAAAAGTCCTCGTTGCATTGTAGCGCCTTATCCAACAGTTCTACCTGGGACAAAGCGTGAAGAAGCGATTGAATATACTTTTCAGTTCATGCAAGAGCTTATCTATGGCGTTAGAAATATTAGAGCAGAAATGCAGCTTGCACCGAATCTTGCCACAGATCTTTTCATTGTAGGAAAAAAAGAGGATGCTAATTTAGAAATCATAAAAAATCATCTCGGTATTTTACATGCAATGGTGAGAGTGAATGAAGTTCACTTTGTAAATACTCCTCCACAAAATCACTTTAGTGCAACATCTGTACTTCGTGATTTAACGCTGCTCATTCCTCTTCCTGAAGAGCTCAAAGAAAAAGAATTTTCTCGCCTTACAAAGGAAAAGGAAAAGCTGATCTTGCAGCAAAATGGGATCATTCAAAAGCTGGGAAATCCTGAGTTTGTACAAAAAGCTCCAGAAGCTCTCGTACAGAAATATAAAATAAATCTCGAGCAAACAGAAAAAGAGCTTGTCGAAATCAGTAAAAAATTAAATGATCTAAGCATGGCATAAAAAATCATCGTAGGATCATGTTACTACCAACTCCAAAAGACATTAAAGAAAAGTATCCTCTTTCTGCATATCACAAAGAGTTCCTTCAGAGCAGTAACGCTACAGTAAAAGATATTTTTCATGGTGTAGATAAAAAGTTCGTCATCATTACCGGGCCTTGTTCCATCCATGATCCTAAGGCTGCGCTCGAATATGCAAAAAGACTCTCAGAATTATCTGAGCGTGTGAGCGATTCATGCTTTCTCATCATGCGAGTTTATATAGAAAAGTCTAGATCAACAGTGGGTTGGAAAGGAATGCTATATGATCCTTATCTCGACGGAAGCGACGATATTTTAGCAGGTCTGGAAGTCTGCAGAAAACTGCTTTTAGATATCACAGAGCTAAAAGTTCCCATCGCATTAGAATTTGTAGATCCACTCCTCGCCCCGTATATCGACGACCTTGTAACATGGGGATTTATTGGAGCCAGAAGCTGTAGCTCACAACCACACAGACAGCTCTCTTCTCTTTTGCCCATTCCTATTGGATTTAAAAATACCGTCGACGGAGATATTATTAGCGCCGTAGAAGGAGTCATCTCGGCAAGCTCCCCTCACACATTTTTACACGTGAACTCCTTCGGGAACCTATGCGTAGAGAAAAGTGAAGGAAATCCTTTAGCGCATATCGTCCTACGCGGAGGCCGTCAAAAAGCAAATTACTATCCAGAGACTGTTCAAGCCTCTCTTGAACTGCTCAAAAGCGCAGAAGCCTGTCCAAGATTGATCGTAGACTGCTCTCATGGGAACTCTCAGAAAAACCATGTAAAACAAAAAGAAGTGTTTTTCTCAATCGTAGACCAAGTACTTCAGGGAAATAAAAATATTATGGGAGTGATGCTGGAGAGCCACCTTTATGAAGGAGTACAATCCCCTTACCAATCTAGCTCGTCCTTGAAATATGGGATTTCCATCACAGACCCTTGTCTGGACTGGGTATCTACAGAAGGTTTGATTCTTTCTGCAGGATGCGCATTCTCAGATACAGCTTTTGCTTCTACTTCTTCAACAGAAGAGTTTTCATCCTCTAAATGAATCACTTTAACCCAAAGTTGTTGTTTCCAAGTGCGATAAGGCTCGCCATGCACAAGGATTTCTGCTTTATATGTTAAAAAGCCACCCTTCTTTAAAAAATCTTCCCCAAGCAGCGTAAAAGTGGAAAATCCTTTTTTGTATTCTACAGGATAATCGATCTTTTTTTCCGAGTAGTCTTGGAAAATAATAGATAGCCTAGCAATTGGGGCCTGATCGACAATTTCCTGAGGAACATACCAGCTCACTAGCAGCATTTCTCCTAAAGGTGGTTTATCCCTTCTTGGATCTGGAGTCCCAACTCTTGCGCTCGCCAGATAATCAGCATCGATATTTTGTCTCATCACAGAAATGTAATATTTATCACATCCTGTGAGGACAAGAGCGCTGCCAAAGAGAAGAAAAAAATGATAAAGTGAAGCTTTCATGTTTTTTAAAATTGTCATATGCTAAAATCATACAAAAACCCCTCTTTTACGTAATCAAACATTCGCTATATGAACACTCTTTGAAAAATTTTTATGGCAACGAGAGAAAAACAAGCTGTTTTTGGAATCATTTTCACTCCGGACCGGAAAAAAGTCCTGCTCATAAAACGCCGGGATATCCCTGTATGGGTGCTTCCTGGAGGCGGAATCGAGAACAATGAATCCCCTGAGTCCGCAGCCCTCCGAGAAATTTTGGAAGAGACAGGACTACAGGTTAAAATCATCAGAAAAGTCGCAGAATACCTCCCCGTCAACGCTTTTACGCAGCTCTCTCACCTCTTCGAATGCGAAACCCTCTCTGGAAGCCCAACCATAGGTTCGGAAACGAAAGATATAGCTTATTTCCCCCTAGATAGCCTTCCAAAGCTTCTATCTCCTCCTTATCCAGGATGGATTAAGGACACCTTGCAAAATCATCCAGAAATCCTTAAGAAAAAGATTGAAGGTGTGTCGTATTTTGTTTTCATCAAGCTGCTCATCCTTCATCCAATTTTAGTCTTGCGCTATCTTCTTATGCGCCTTGGAATCCCTTTCAATAAATAAAGCATCCTAAAGCTCTTGCACCTTATAGCGGATAGGAATACCTTTTTCTTATATCAGGAGAAAAAAACATGTGCTTTTCTGCAGAAGCAAGTTTTACAGCAGCAGGTGTCTTAGCAGTTATTGGTACTGTGCTTGTAAAAAAATTTCATAAAGATAAGAAGGTCCTCCTCTCTCTTATCCCCTTTTTTTTCGCCATGCAACAACTTTCTGAAGGGGTTCTATGGATTGCACTGACGCGTAACCTTTATCCAAATAGCTGGAGTTTACTAACGCAAGTGGTTTATCAATTTATTGCTTACATATTTTGGCCGATTTGGATTCCCCTCGCATTTAGGTATGCAGAAAAGCAATCTTGGAGAAAATCTATTTTGAATATTCTTCTTATTTTGGGGTCGTTATCAATCCTAAAAATAGGTCTTACATTAGCATCAGAAGGGATTGTTACACCTAAGATTGTCCAGCATAGTATTACGTATGGAGAAAGCCCACAGCTATTCAAACTTCTTTACGCAATCATTGTGCTAGTCCCATTTTTTATTTCTAGCCTTCCAAATGCAGGGATTGTAGGTCTCATCATAGGAATCACCTTCTTCGTAGCAAGTTACTTCTACGCATACGCTTTTGCATCTGTATGGTGTTTTTTTGCGGCGGTTGTATCGGTGAGTTTGTTTTTCTTACTGAAAAGAAAGGAAAAGAAAATTTTATAGACCCTGTAAATAAAAAAGACTTGGCTTTTCAGCCAAGTCTTACAAAAAGTTATACTTATTTACTTCTTACTTAGTTTTTGCAGGGATTGCTTTATCTAAAGCCCCAAGAATTGGTGCTGCAGCCTCTTTGCCATACTTGCTTTCTAAATCCTGTTTAATTTCAGGTACAGAACGAGTATTGTTAGCAAAATCGCCTCTTCCCAATGTACGCTCAAAAAGAGCTTTCCCAGCTGGGATAATGCCTTTATGGCGAGAAATCATATCTCCGAGAGTATCTTTACGAACGTTAACTGGAAGAACACTTACGATATTATAAGCTGGGCTAGGTGCTCCGAATAGGAAGTTAGCCATTTCCCATAATACTACTGCAGTAAGTGCAAAAGGCGCGGTTTCTTTAAGAAGCTGCGCAGCGCCCATTTCAGTGAAGCTACGGAAGCTATATTGTTTTAGCATACTGTTTGCAGTATCTCTTACCAATGTTGGAAGACCGCTATTTGCAGCAATGGTTACAGCGCGCTCTCCAAAAAGAACATGCTTACCTGCATCAACGCCTCGCAAAGCAACTTCTGAAATACGCAGCGCTGCCTGAAGGGTCTGTTGCAACGCTACTAAGCGAAGTGACCCACCAAAAAGGAAGTTAAACGCTCTAGAAGAGATCACTTGTCCAGCTGTTAAGCCTTTTCCAGCATCTGTTTTAGAATTTACAGCAGGTTTAGCTTCTATTCTTGCCTTTTCAGCTGTATCAATCGCAGCATTTACCTCTTGGGCTTTGTCATCACCCAATTTACGTACCAATTCTTTTTTCAACTCATCAGCAGAGCTGCAGCCATTTTCGTAATCGCCACGACCAAGAGCTCTATCTACCCAAGCTGTAGCAGCTTTCTTAAGATTTCCATGCGCTCCTACCATTTCTTGTAAACTTTGGAAGCGAAGGTTAATTGGTAATACGCTTACTACATTGTATAAAGGACTTGGTTTACCAAAAAAGTAAGCTCCCACTTCCCATGCAACAATAGACGTCACTGCAAATGGCATAGCATCTTTAAGCAGTTTCATGCTTGATTCATTCGCAAATGTGCGGTAGTTAAAATGCGCTAATACTCTATTTCCTAAATCTACAAGCATTTCAGGAACTTGCCCATCATTAGGAAGAGTTATCGGTCTTGTGCCAAAAGTCATAGCTTTAGCAAATTCAATATGACGGAGTGCAACCTCTGAAATACGAACTCCTGCGTGCATTGCTTGCTGCAGTGCAATTAGACGAACAGAACCGCCAACTAAAAATTGACTAATTTTATGAAAAGCATATTGACCTGTGGTCATTTGAACTGTACGAACTTGCTGTGGATCACCTGATGCTTTACTTGCCATGATATACCTCTTTAGGTTGAATATTATTTGGTTAAATCTTAACGAAAAATTTATTAAACGAAAAAAGAATACATAAATCCAGCTTTTTTAGCGAAGCACTGAATTGTAAAATAATCTTTTACCTTTTTATATTCATAACTTCTCGGATATGAACTATTTATAGATTGATGACTTTATCAAATTTATCCTTACGAGACTTTTTCCAAAAAGCCAGCTTTCTCTAAAAAGTATACGATTGCTTTGTATGAGGGAACATTCACATCAAACATAGCGATTCGATCTTCATCAGTAAAACCCTGCTCAGTGAAAAATTGAGTAAGTTCAGAGCAAAATGGCTCATCCTTCCATGCTGAATAAATAAAATGTACAACTTGGCAAGTTGAAATGCTTTGCTTTAAGAGCGCGCTCTTAAAATCGGAATCTAAATAGGAAGTGTACAAAAGATCACGAGGAAGAATGTTAGCTTCTTGATCGAGAACAAGACCCCATTTTTCTTCAATTCTAGCTAAGGATTGAAGATCAGAAGAAAAACAAATTTCTGGGAATACAGCTTGCAAAGAACCTCTTTTTAAAGAATGTACATATTCAAGAACGGAAGCTTCCAAAAAATTCTTTCCAGTTACTAGTTCTTCAGAAAGCGGCTTTTCTTCTCTAACTCTTTCTGTGAGCTGATACCCTTCCACCGCCTCAAAGAGCTGCGAAGACCTGGAAACTTGATCGAAAGGGTTAAAAGACAAAACACTGATTTGAGGTTCAATTTCTGTAAGATCACCCCCGCCTGTAAGAGTCTTGATCCCATCAAAAACATTTAAATGCTTCGTCCAGCTCGTTAAATCTAAATAAGTAAACTCTCTTGATTTAGCAAATGTCTGTTCTCCAGATACACCTTCTGGTTTCGGTTCCCATTTGGGCCAATTTCCTGCAAAAATATGAGTCGGCACGATCGATTGAATGAGAGTAAGAGTTTTTCCATCTACGGTATGGGATAAAGTAAATTCTATTTGCAAAAATACTTTTACCGTGTGCGTGTCTTGAATCGAAGAAGAGTATTTGACTACAAAAGGAGAGCCTGTCTTGCTAGATGCTTCCGAAGTTACATCTGATAAAACTTCCGACTCTACTCTCAGATTCGTATTAATATGAGGGGGAAGCGGGTATCTCTTTGCTGCTTGGTCCATAGAAGGTATGCGCATTGCCATAAAACGTCTCCTTTGATAAGTACAATCAAACAAAATCTTTTTACAAACTTCCAAAAATGAGATTCTACAAAGAGAGGCAACTTAAACATACTAAAAAAGAAAGTTTACATTACTTGAAAATAGAGGATTTTCTTTAGGTACAAAATCGTTTAGAGAATTCAATTTTCGTGGCTAGAAGTAGTTTTTAAGCTCTTTTACAGCTGCTTCTTGAACAGCAAGAGTGCTGCGCGAGCAAGGGATCTTTAAAGCTCCTGTCTCAAGGCCGCGCGCCTTCATGAGAGCTCCAACATCATAAGGAAAATGCAGAGAAGAGATCACCTTTTGGATTTTTTCTATCTTTCCCTTTGTCTCTGTATAGTCTTTACCTTCTTTCGACTTATGGAAAAGATCTAATATCAGCTCAGGAATTGCATTGGAAAGACCTCCAATCGTTCCTTTAGCTCCCATTTGCAAAGCTTCAGGAAGCTTGCCTTCCGCTCCGACAAAAACAGAAAAAGATTTTTTACTTTTTATACTCGCTAGATCTCGGGTGTAGGACAAATTACTTCCACTATGCTTAATCCCTGCCAGAGGGATTTGATCTACAAGCCTACGGACCGTTTCTAATTCGATGCTATTACGCACACATTCAGGAAAGTTGTAGAGAAAGAAAGGAAGATCCTCTGTAAAAGAAGAAACCACTATGAAATACGCTGCAATATCTTCTTGCGTTACTTCGTAGTACGAAGGTGGCAACACTAAAACACCGCTTGCATCCACATTCTTAGCTTGGCTTACTAGCTCTTTGACATTGCTAAAAATAGAATCGCTTATATTAACAAAAAGAGGAAGAGTTCCCGCATATTTTTTCGCGCAGGAAATAAGCTCAAGGCGCACCTTTAGCGTAAGTCTGGTAAATTCTCCTGTGCTTCCCCCAATCAGGATGCCGCTCACACCTGCTTTTTTTAAAAATTCTACATGTGTTTTTACTGCATCCGTGATTAGCTCCCCTCTAGCATCTGTCGGGGTCCATAAAGCTGTCCAAACTCCTTCATACATATATCAAGTCCTATTTGGAAACTTTTCCAGGGTGAACCATTTTTTTGGGGTCAACGACTTTATCAAATTCCTCTGCTGTCATAAAGCCTAGCTCTATGGCAGCTTTTTTCAAAGTTGTGTTCTCTTTGTACGCTTTTTGCACGATCTTGCTTGCTTTATCATATCCGATAACAGGATTTAAGGCAGTTGCCAGCATAAGACAATTATCGAGATGCTCTTTGATCTTCGCTTCATTTGGGCGAAGATCTTTCAAACATTTTTCATAGAAGTTGAAGGAAATATCAGAAAGAAGGCGTATGGATTGCAAAAGATTATATATCATGACGGGCTTAAACACATTGAGCTCAAAGTTTCCCATCGATCCCGCAAAGCCAATTGTCGCATCATTTCCCATCACTTGCACGGCCACCATTGTCATGGATTCGCACTGGGTTGGATTGACTTTTCCCGGCATGATCGAAGAGCCTGGCTCATTTTCTGGCAGAAGTAGCTCTCCAATTCCGCATCTAGGACCCGATGCTAAAAAGCGGATATCGTTAGCGATTTTCATAAATGAGCAGGCAATACGCTTTAAGGCTCCGCTCATTTCAACTACAGCGTCGTTGGCAGCAAGCGCCTCAAACTTATTTTTGGCTGTAACAAAAGGATATCCTGTTAATGAAGAGAGTTCTTTCGCAACTTTTACTGCGTAATCTGGATGGGTATTGAGTCCTGTACCTACGGCTGTAGCGCCAAGCGCGATTTCTGAAAGTGGTGAAAGCGCTTTTTTGATCGCATTGATCCCATACTCCACTTGCGCTGCGTATCCTGAAAATTCTTGGCCAAGAGTGAGTGGTGTCGCATCCATGAGATGTGTACGGCCTACTTTGACGATATCTTTAAAACTTTTTTCTTTGTCTAGAAAACCCTTCCACAATATGTCTAAGTTAGGAAGTAGCTGACCTGTAATTTCTAAACAGGCAGCAATATGCATAGCAGATGGGAAAACATCATTTGAAGATTGAGAGAGATTTACATCGTCGTTGGGATGAATGGGTGTTTTCGATCCCATTTTCCCGCCCATTTTCTCAATGGCTCTGTTACTGACCACCTCATTCATGTTCATATTTGTTTGGGTGCCAGAGCCTGTCTGCCAAACAACTAATTCGAAATTATCATCTAATTTTCCAGCCAAAATTTCGTCACATACCTCTACGATGACTTTTTTCTTTTCGTCGGATAGAAGTTTTAGTTCGCAATTGACAATCGCTGACGCTTTTTTAACAAGAGCTAAGCTACGGACTATTTCGATCGGCATTTTTTCTATACCGATACGGAAGTTGTCTACAGATCTTTGTGTCTGCGCGCCATAATACTTATTTTCTGGCACATCTACAGAGCCGAGACTGTCCGTTTCTTTTCTCATTTTCATAACACCCTCAGAGAGATAATATTATCTTGCATTGGAGCAAAGAAAAATTAAAACGTCAATTATTTTAAAGGAAAACCATTTATATTCTGGGGAGAGAATATAAATGGTTTAGATCGAGAAAAATTAGATAATCAGAAGCGCGAAAACGAACGCGAATAAAGAGAAAGATTCCACGATTCCAAGAGCTGCAAAGCACTTACCGATCAATGCCGGTTTTTTTGCAGAAGCCTGTATCCCAGAGGCCGCGCACATTCCTTGATAAATCGAAGAGACCATAAGCGCAAGTCCAACTGATAGACCAATTCCTATCGCAGATAGAGGAGGAAGAGTCCCAGCTTTAATATTATTGCTCATGAGCAGCATAAGCACAAACCCGTAAATCGACTGAGAGGATGCCACAGCAGACATTCCAATAAACTGTCCATGGTTCTCATCAACTCGGCTCATGACCGCATGGGATGCCATTCCTGCAATACCGCAACCGATCGAGCTTCCAACGCACCCTAAACCCAAAACTATCGCGGGACCTATCATGTCAAAATTCATATCGTACTCCTTTTTCCCAGATTTCTATATTATTCTACTGTAAAACGTCGGAGAGGATTAAACAATTTTCCTCCTCCTTGAAAACTATAATGATACCATTCTAAAAAGTTAAGACGAAGGCCATGAATCACGCCGCCCATAATACCTAAAAAGATATTTACGCTGTGTCCAAGCAATACTACAACAAAACCGATGAAGAATCCCAAAACTTCGCCTAAATTATTAAACGTGCTCGCCATGATAAAACTTGCGAGTGAGAGCGCGTAGATACGTAAGTAGGAAAGGATATCTCCAAAAATACTCACTACGTTGAGAATCTCTTTGATCCCGCTCCAACCATGTTGAAAAATAGCTAATACTACAGCGGTTCCCGTACCTGCATAAATACACTGTAAGCCCACAACATGGGCCGTATCTTTCGATACAATCCCTAAAAAGTGGATCATCGAAGTGGCATTGAGCATATAGGGAAAGTACATGTACCCGCCTATAATGAATATAATCCAGCCAATACCAGCTAAATGACGCCTTACATTGCGCATAAGCGATAAGGCAATATGGACAGCCCCCACCAAAAGAGAAAGCTCTAAAAGGATATTTTGGCTAAATTCACCTAAGATCTTAAAATTCCCCTCAATTTCAGCGTGGAGAAACTCCTTTGCTGAGTTTACTGAAGAGAGCTCTGGCTTCTTGCCCATCCAATGTTCGTGCACAACGTCTTTACCGGAAATATGGTACTCCGCTTTCTTTTCAGCGAGATAATTCACAAGAGATATTTCTCCTAAAAAGCTCTTTGGACTGATCTCCAATCCAAAAAAGGAAGTGACCGCAAAACCCCAAATGATACAGGTCGTAGAAAGTAAAAACATAAGTTTTAAAAGACGTTTTTTTAGTCCCTTTAAACTTGGAAATTTCCATTTTAGGAACAAGGCCAGTCCTAAGTATAAAAAACCATACCCGCCATCGGCTACAATCATAGCAAAGAAAAGTGCAAAGGCCCAAATCACCCACCCAGAAGGATCTTTATCCGTATGAGCTGGCGTGTCGTAGATATGAACTAGATCCTCCCCCAATCGATTAAAATTTTTGTTTTCCATATAAGTTGGGATTTTGTCTGTCTCTTCAATAGCAATCGGTTCGGCATAAACGGCTAAGTGGGTAAGTAATGCAGTAAGCTCTTGTTTTTTATTTTTGGGAGTCCATGCCTCAATATAAAAAAGTCTGTTTTCTTCTGAAAAATCCACTTCGGTTTTGGCTACCTGAAGATTATGGTGGTTCAGATCTTCTGCAAGAGCTGCCTGAAGAAAAGAGATATATTTTGCATATTTCCCCATCTCCTTTTCGTAATGAGTGATCTCTTTCCTTGCCGTAGAAAGCTCCTTTTCTAGTTCTTGCACAGGCTTTTCAATACGAACCTCTATCATATTAGGATAGGTTTTCGCCTCTGTATTGATCGCCATAAAATAATCGAGCTCGTTTTCCGTGTTCAGATAGATCATCTCTTCAGGAGTGTTACTACGCTCTGCCAAATCCATCCTTCTGCAAAAGAACTGGATTTTTCTATGACTCTTTTTTTCAATATAATGCAGATCGGATAAAGAAAATTCGCCAAAAACTTCCACCCTCGCGATTTCACCACGTAAGAAGCGCACCTGTTCTTGGAATTTTTCTATTTCCTGAGAAGCATGTAAAACAAAAGCTGCGATCTCTTTTGCAAATCCCGATCCGCCAGAAGGAAGAACTTGTGGGAGCACACCACATTTTCTTAAAATTTTAATAGCGCTAATTAGATTTTGGACAGAGAGAGGCCTTTCTACAGGTTTACAATTTGCAGAAGGGATAAACTCCAGAACGCCTTTTTTTTGCGCCTGCGCAAAAAAGTCGTTTAGCTCTTCTTTTGCACCTACAAAAAGATATTTATCTATATCGATAATCATAAAACTTCCTCTTGTGGTACTTGGCTTTTCGCTCGAAGAAGTATTTTGTTTTTTGAAACTTTTGCCTGCGCTACCGCGGCGAGCTGCTGGTCTCCTAAGAAAATTTTGATCCTTTTAATATTTTCTTTAGCTCTTGGGATCATAATTTTTTCAAAGAGGTTGACCCGTATGGAAACTTCTCTCAGCTCTTTTTCAATCGCTCTTTTTTTCTCCATAGCAACAAGGATCTCTTCTCTTAACCTTTTTAATTCCTTTGTATCCGTAATGGCTGCATCAAACCAGACCGGAGTATCGAAAAGAGAATAAGAAAACTCTTTAAATTCCAGCTTTTCAAGGCTTGGGATTTCAATACCGGCGATATTTTCATACTTCTTTTCCAAAACATCGATCTCTACAGCAGAGAAAAAATCACCCAGGCTACTACCTGAAAAGAGAATTGCGTATTTATCAATTTCCTCTTTTTTAGT
>JABEVM010000069.1 GCA_013041585.1 Chlamydiota bacterium | reverse complement strand
GATATCGACCCAATCGGATCGCGCTTTGGAGCCATATCCAACCAACTCTCTTTGCCCCCTGTTCCCGCTTTTTCTTGGGCTAAGACAGAACTTGTTTTCCACGATGCCGTGATGATCGCTCTGTTAATTGCGATTGAATCGATCGTATCCACGTCCGTAGCGGATGGGATGATTCGAGGAAAAACTAGATATGATTGCGAACTCGTATCTCAGGGTGTTGCGAATATCACCTCTGTTATGTTCGGGGGTATCCCTGCATCAGGATCATTATCTCGGTGGATGGCATGTGTTAAAATGGGAGCGAAAACACCTATTGCCGGTATGATCCATGCCATTGTCATTGGTGTGATCACGTTCTTTTTTGCGCCACTACTGACTTTTATCCCTATCGCGACAATTGCTGCGGTCCTTGTTATGCTTGCTTGGAATATGTTCGAGTTCAAGCATTTTATTAACTTTTTCAAAGCACCTCGTGCCGACCTTCTAGTACTGCTAGTCACATTTGGTTTGATCCTGTTTGCCGACCTCATGGTGGGGGTTGAGATCGGGATTGTTCTTAGTACCTCTCTTTTTATTAAGCGTATGAGTGAAAACGAAAACGCGATCAAGCTCAGCCAAATATTTTCTCCAAAAGCAAGAAAGCTTACTGATCCAGAAGCAATTGAAAAGAAAACAGTTCCTGAGCAAGTTGAGGTTTATGAGATCAATGGGCCTTTCTTCTTCGGAATTGTGGAGCGCTTTAAAGATATTATGAATCGCGAAGGACCTTCTCCAAAAGTGTTTATCCTGCGTATGAGAAAAGTGCCTTTTGTGGACGCGACTGCTATGCGCGCAATTAATGAACTCCACGATAAATGCTTGAAACAAAAAACGACACTCATCCTCTCCGGTGTGTTTGGCCAAGCAGAGAAAGACATTCGTAGAATCGGTATGGAGAAAAAAATCGGAAAACAAAATATTTTCCGAGATATTGACTCAGCTCTTTTGCGTACTCAGCAAATTTTGCAAGATTCAGGCCCCTCTCCTGATCCTCAGAAGGAGCCAAGCCCAACTGTCGTTTTAGAAACGACAGGGTAGTTTTACGGTTGCCGTCAGTAGGTTTTTTATTTTCTTTTCCTCACTTCAGTTAAGATAAGCTTTGCAGCAAACTTTTCGCACATCTTTACTAAATTCACCTTGCGTTATTTTTTTCTAAACATGTCATGTAAGCCTATTCTACACACAGAATTTTTCACATCGTGCTCCTCTGAAAGATGCTAAAAAGGGCTAAACCTGCTGAAAATATTCTGAAAATCAATTTTTTTTTGTTGGATTTTTTTATCATGATCTTTACAGTTACTTTACATTATTCATTTTCACAAAGGATATTTTTATGGCATCAGTAGCAAAAGTATACGAACTAAGTACTGTTTCTAGTAAAGGAGCTTTACCAGAAGCCGCTCCAAAAATCAACGATTCTCCATTGATTGACAGAATGCAACCTCTTTCAATCCCTAATTCTAGCAAATGGACGATTGCAATCACACTTTTCACAAGTATTGGTGGAGCTGTGTTTGTTCATTTGAAGAAACCTTTTCAAGAGAAGTCTGCTCCTATAGCTATTGCAATTGGTGCCTTAGGTGCTTTTTTGGCAGTCTCTAAACTTGTTAGCTCTGTAATATCAGCTGCGAATACAAGATTTACTAAAGTAAATGGAGACATTAACGCTGCAAATAATAGAATTGAAAAATTGAATCAGCTTGCAAGTGAGTTGATCTCTTTGAAAACACTTTTAAACCTTCCTCTTGATACTGTAGCTCCAGAAAAATTAGAAGAGGTAGTAGGTACATGGCTGCAAAATAGTCAAAGATTAGTCAGATTAGTTCAAGTTCTTTCAGATTCTGCGTTAGATCGTAAGATTGGAAGCATAGCTGATATGATGGATCGATCTGTTAATTTAAATGCATTACTTCCAGTACTGACAACTCTTTATAAATTAGTAGGAATGGAAGCGCAAGCGCAAGCAGCAGATGGTGAATTTAAAGAGCTGGCAGCACGTCTGACTAAACTCAATACAGATTTTGAAGCTGCTAGGGGTGATTTAGAGAAAGCAAGGGTAGAAATTGAAGGCTTAAAAAGAACAGTTGGAGAAGTAAGAGTTCTTTTAGAGATCGGTGATGAAGCGTCAATTCAAGATGCTATTACTGGGATAAAAGGGAAACTACAGGATGCCTTAGCAAAGCAGGAAGCTTCTCAACAACTCTTAAGGCTTGTTGCTGGTAAATTATCTATTGAAGAAGAGCCTTCTGAAGCTAACCTAGGTCCGGCTATAGATAAATTAGCTGAAGATATTCAAGCAGAGAAGCGTGCTGCTGGGGAAGCAAAAACAGCTGCTGCCGATACTCTTAAAGAGATTGCTAGAGCTTTAGATTTGGCAGAGGACAGTGAGATTGGTGCTGTTCAAGGAGAAATTGCTAAATTAATGAATGGAAAAGATTCGGCTGAAATCGTTGGACAAATCGCTGCAAAAATAAAACCTGCGGAACGAACAGCAGAAAGTATTATTGCAAAACTTGATGAATTGACAGCTAAAGTAGAGACAGCAGAGAGAGCGACAGCTGAAGCTAATGCTGCAAAAGAAAAATTTGAGCCAATAGTTGATGCGCTAGCAAAGCTATTAAACAAGGACCATGATCAGATTGTGGGTGAAGTTACAGCTTTGAAAGAAAAAGCTGAAGCGCCTCCAGCAAGCTAATAGTTTTTTACGCTTATAGTTTTGAATAGAGTTACGGCAACTTATTTCCTTAAATGGAAAAGTTGCCGTTTTTTATTAGAGTTGTAAGTGGTAGGCTCATAAATAAATTTTTAATTAAGATTTATCTTTTCTTCCAAAATCAACTTTTTTCTTTAACCCTTTAGTCGTGAATTTTTTCAGATACTAGTTAGGAAATATTTTTATGCTATTTTTCTGAAAAAATATCTGAAATTTTTGTAAGGTTGTGTTGCATAAAATCTTCTTTTATTTTACAGTGGGAGGGTTTTGAGAACAAATGATGTACCAATGAATTTGAATTCAAAAGAACCCTTCGGGCCCATACGTGAAATCTTATGGCCCATCCATCGATCAGAGCTAAAAAAAGTTTTGTCGATGTTTTTTTTAATGAGCTTTCTCTGTATCTGTTACAGCATTTTACGAAATTTAAAAGATACAGTGATCTTAACCGCCAAAGCTTCTGGAGCTGAAGCTATTCCTTTCTTGAAAGTGTGGGGAATCCTACCTGGGGCCATTATCGGTACATGGATTTTTGCAAAGCTATGTAATCGGTTCTCCCGTGAAAAAGTTTTTTACATAATCATCACCTCTTTCATACTCTATTTCCTGTGTTTCGCTTTTATCTTATATCCCAATAGCGAAGCTCTTCATTTAGAAAGCTTAGGTGATACCCTGACAGCTCTTCTTCCTAAAGGGTTTAAAGGTCTGATCAGCATGATCCGTAACTGGACCTTTACTTCTTTTTATATCATATGCGAAATGTGGTCGATTATTGTGCTTTCTGTCCTCTTTTGGGGATTTGCAAATGATGTGACCAAGCTTTCGGAAGCGAAACGCTCTTATGGTATCTTTAATATTGGAGCGAATTCTGCTCCCATTATTGGAGGCGGGATTGCTATTTTTGTCGGGAACCATATGTGCTTCCCATTCCTTAGCACAAGTACCGATACTTTCCACCAAACTCTTGTTCAGCTCATTTTAGTCATTTCAATCTTTGGAACGCTCGCTATGGGGATGTATTATTGGATCCATAGAAGAGTGCTAGAACCGGAAGGTCTTCAGACTCAGGCTAAATTCATCGACCCATCAGGTAATAAGAAAAAAAGGCTTTCTCTTCGAGAAAGTCTTTTATATATCTGGAGATCCAAATATTTAATTTGCGTAGCTTGTATTGTTCTAGGTTACAATATCTCTATCAATATCACAGATGTTTTATGGAAAGAGCAGCTTAAAAATTTCTTCCAAGACCCTGAAGAAATGCTAGATCATATGAATAAGATCACGATCGGGATTGGTGCCATAGCTACTCTGGGCGCTTTGTTTATCTCTGTTATGGTAACAAGGCTTGGATGGACTTTCATCGCAATCTTAACGCCTGCGATTATGACAACGCTTGCCCTAGGATTTTTTGCGTTCCTTTTTTGTGGGGATCTTTTAACAACATTTTCCATGACCTTATTCGGTCTCACTCCCATGGCGATGACTGTTTATTTTGGATCTATTCAAAATTGTTTGAGTAAAGCAAGTAAATACTCTGTTTTTGATGCTTCCAAGGAATTGGCTTTTTTGCCGCTTGATCAAGAGTCTCGCATTAAAGGCAAAGCTGCCATTGATGGTCTGGGATCAGGTATTGGTAAATCAGGAGCCTCGCTTACCTACCAAGGATTTATTATCCTTTTAGGAAGTGTAGCCTCATCAACTCCTTATATTGCAGGACTGCTTGTTGTAGTTCTTGTGTTATGGATGATTGCTGTTGTAAGCGTTGGCAAACAATTTAAAACGGCAACTGATTACGAAAGCTTACCTGTAGCTAATCAAGTCAAACAAGATTCTGAACAGGCGCTGCAGACGTAAATCAATTCCTACCCGAGCTCTTCCATGCAGGAAACAACTAGTCCAACTCTAAAGCCTTCAACAAAGGCATTGTTTCGAGCTCGAATTTTTCTACTCATCTGCGGATTTGTTACAAAAAGTAATGGAATTTTTCTCGCGATTAACCAGGGTTGGTTTGGTCTTGACTATACAAGAACCATGCTCGCCCCTCTTTGTTTTTTCTTTGCTTCTTTTTTTATTGCTCCAATAGCAGGAGATCTTCTACATCGATTCGGCTATAAGAAAGGGATGATTGCAGGACTTCTTATGTGCGCAGTAAGCTGCTGTTTACTGTATGTTACCTATATCAATAAGCAGTATGTGCTTTTTCTAGCTTCGATTTTTTTACTGGGCGGGGGAGTTAAATTCATGCTTGTTGCAGGGCCTTCCTACGCAATTGTTTTTGGTCCGAAAGAAACCGAATCAGGAAGGTTGAGCGCTACACAAGCATTCTATTCTATCGGCTCACTTGTAGCGCCGGGAGTTCTTTTATGGATCTTCTCTTCAGAAAGCACCGACAAACCCTCTGTTGTAGCTTTTTCCTACATCGCTTTTTTTCTAGCTTGGATGGCAATTTGCTGGGGAATCTATCGAATTAAAAAGTTGCCTGTCAGAGAAGAGACCATTGTGTATCCAGCTAAGAAAGGGATCTTTGATATTTTCCCTCCTTTCACCCTTTCTCTAGGAGCTGGTTTTACTGCCATGTTCATGTACATGGGGATTGAAGTCTGTATGGATAGCTTTTTAGTCAAATTCCTCCATGCTCCAGAAGGTGGGGGACTGAGCTTACAAAAAGCATTAAGCTTATTTTCTCTGTATTATTTAGGGTTTGTTGTGGGAAGACTTATTGGAGCTCCTGTATTAAACCGCATCCCTTTATCGATGGCCCTTTTGGTAAATAGCGTAGCTGCCATCGCAACGTTTGCAGTTGGAATGTATCTTCCTCCGGAAGCTGTTTTCATCATGATTGTAGTGCTTGGGCTTTGCAACTCTGTGATGTATCCTCTGATTCTGGCAATTGGAGTGAAATTAGAAAATGCTCCTCCTTCTAAAGTAGTAGGATTTTTAAGTACCGCGGCAATAGGCGGTGCCTTATTTCCCGTGTTGCAAGGGTATCTTGCAGATACTATGGGCCTCCGTTTTTCTTTTATTCTGCCGGTTTTCGGCTATGTAGCTCTTTTTATGTATGGAATTTTTGTACGCCGAAAAGAAATTGCTCTCTTCAAAGAAAAAGAAGTTACTTTTTTTCAGGAGAAAAGTTCAGAGCAAGAGAATTAATACAGTACCTTTTTCCTAAAGGTTTCGGTCCATCATCAAACACATGTCCTAGATGCGAGCCGCATTTGCTACATAAAACTTCTATTCTTATATAACCCAGAGTGTCATCTTCAGCATAGGTTACTTGACCTTTTTGCGCAGGCTTTGTAAAGCTTGGCCATCCGCAGCCTGAATCGTATTTATCAAGCGAAGAAAAAAGATCTTGTCCGCATGCTGCGCATGTATAGATCCCTTTTTCATGGTGGTCATGGTATTTTCCAGAAAACGCTCTTTCTGTTCCTTTCATCCTGCAAACCGCAAATACATCGTTTGGCAACTTTTTTCGCCATTCGCTTTCATCAAGATTCATTTTATTTGGAGAATCGCTCATAAAATTTCTCGCTATGCTTTTTTGAAAAAAAAGTTTATATGTTTCATCTATAGTGAAATTTAGGGAACTAGGCAAATAAATTAAGGATATTGTGAGAACATCTCCTGTAACAAAGATTCTCTTTTGTTTATGTTTTTTGGCATTTGGAAAGCTTAGTGCTGCAGATTTTACCTCTAAAGAAAAGTATCCTGACTTAGTGGTTTTTGGAGCGGGCGCATTTGATTTTCATAGAGACTGTAGAGTCGCGCAGCTCTCTTTTGAATACCGAATAGG
>JABEVM010000068.1 GCA_013041585.1 Chlamydiota bacterium | reverse complement strand
TATCTACCCATCTTTTGTAAAGCTTCTTGTGTAATCGGGCCTATAACCGTGATTTTTTTGGTAGGAGGTGGGCTACCGTACATTTCAAAAAATGCCTTTACAGTCGATGGGCTTGTAAAAATAATTTCATCTGACTCTTTTACAAAAGAAGATAGCTCCTCTGATCTACTCAAATCGGAGATTGTGTCGTAAAGATCGCAGATTTGGTGTTTAACCCCTAATTCTACCAAGAAACTGCTTAAATGAAGTCTTGCCTGGGAAGACCTAGGGTAGAAAATATAGGAGCCAGTTAGATCCAGATGGCGAAGGGAAGCCGCCATACCCTCCTGCGTAGACTCCTGGGCTTCTAAAAAAAGAGTATATCCACGACGCTCCAGAGCGTGAGAAGTTGCAGGACCAATGCTGAGCAGTTTTTTCTCTGAAAGAGCAATTTTTTTTTGAAAGATTTTTTCTCCGATTTCAAAAAAAAAGTGTACGGCATTTTTACTTGTAAAAATGATATGGGTATACTTCTCTAAATCTTCCCACGCTCTTAGAAAGGGCCCATCAAATTTCTCTTTCGGGACAAGTCGAATCACTGGACAATGGATAACCTTCCCTTTAGCCAAAAAATGAGAAGGGTCTGTCCCTAAATATAAGATCGTATTCATACTTTAACAAATCTTGCATCAATACTAGAGAAAAGCATAAGCATTTCCTGATCCGATTCCAGCGCAACAACCGCAAGCTTTCCTTGCAGAAGAGCTGTCTCTCCTTCTAAGACAACACGTGGGAACTGATGCAGCTGTAGGCGTAGAAGCGCAGCCTCTGCCATTACAACAGCGTCTACTTGATTTTGAACTAAAAGCTCCAATCTTTTTTGGATCGTACCACGGATGTCAACAATTTCACAGTTTGGGAGAATGCTTTGCACTCTTTCGTCTCGTCTAGGACTCGAACTTCCTATCTTTGGACAAAAAGGAAGGGTTTCAAAACTCTCGCCTTCTCGAAAAACGAGAACATCAGCAGACGTTACCCCTTTTGTGATCGCAACAATTTGCAAACCTTCTTGTAATTTCTCTGGAAGATCTTTCGCCGAATGAATACTGATGCGAAATTCTCCCTTACATTGCAAAGCTTCTACTTCTTTAGTAAAAAAATCCGTTTTTTCTAAACTGCGAAGAGATGTTTTAAGATCTCTATCACCTGTTGTTTCGATCCAAGTTGTTTCAAAAGTATAACCTGGGTGAAAAAAACTAAACTCTGCAAAAACCTCTTCCACTTGTTTCCGAGAAAGAAGCGAGCCTCTTGCTCCGACTTTAATTACTTTATCCAATAAGTTCATGAATAACTTCCTCAACTCGTTCCACACCGATTACATGGATCTTTGCTAAAATGTCGGGGGAAAGAGAAGTCAGATTGCGTTTGGGAAGGATACAGGTTTTAAAGCCCATATGAATGGCTTCTTTTAATCTACTTTCAATTTTAGGAACCCTACGCACTTCTCCGCCAAGTCCGACCTCTCCAATCACAATTGTTTGAGAATCGATGCTGCGATTACAAAAAGAAGAGGCAATCGAGAGAAGGATCCCTAAATCAATTGCAGGTTCTAGAATTTTCATGCCCCCTGCAATCGAGACAAATACATCGGTATGATAAAGGGCGTACCCCATACGTTTTTCAAGTACAGCAAGTAATAGGGCAAGTCTATTTTGGTCGAGGCCTGTACAACGCCTAGTTGATGTAGAAAAAGAGGAAGCTGCAACTAAAGACTGAACTTCGATCAGAATCGCTCTAGATCCTTCAACAGTCGGCACAACGACAGTCCCTGGAGTTTCTTTTAGTCTCTCTTGCAAAAAGGCTTCTGATGGATTGAGAACTTCTTGCAATCCTTCCGCCGCCATCTGAAATAACGCAATATCATCAGTTGGGCCAAATCGATTTTTGATACAACGCATCATTCGGTAGCCATGTTGTTTATCGCCCTCAAACTCTAAAACGGTATCCACTAAATGTTCAAGAACGCGCGGACCTGCTATTTCTCCAGACTTTGTGACATGGCCAATTAAAAACGTCGCAATCCCCATTCCTTTAGCTAAGTGCATACACTCTGTAGCAATCTCTCGCACCTGCGATACGGAACCTGGAGCCGAAGGGATTTCTGCTTTATAGAGAATTTGAATGGAGTCGATGACAAGAACATCGGGTTTAAGATGCTCTACTTGCATCTTTATATTAGAGTAAAGCGTTTCACTAAGTAAAAAGAGCCTCTCACTTTTTAAACCTAAGCGTTTAGCGCGGAAAGAAGTCTGCTCTGCAGACTCTTCTCCGCAAACGTAAAGGACAAGTAGTCCTTGCTTTGCAAGTGCATTACAAATCTGTAAAAGAAGAGTAGATTTTCCAATCCCAGGGTCTCCTCCAACAAGGGTTAACGATCCTGAAACGATCCCGCCCCCTACTAAACGATCAAACTCTCCCATTCCCGTAGTAAAACGTCTTAGCTCACCTTCGGATACATCGCTTAAACTTAAAGGTTTTGCCACAACTTGCGAGGGACTAGAAAATCGTTGCGATTTTTGATCTATGTCCACTTCTTGGACAAATGTATCCCATTTTTTGCATGCAAAACAATTGCCAGTCCATTTCGCTTGTGTATGTCCACATTCTTTGCAGCACCAAAGCACCTTGGTCTTGCTCATGCTTTACTCCAGTTGAAAATATTTGCAGGCATTTTCGGCAGCAGCTTGCTCAGCTTGTTTTTTCGAATTCCCAATTCCCTGTCCTACTTCTTCATCCCCAATCATTGCTGTGACATAAAATATTTTACTATGTTCCGGCCCGGTTTCTTTGACTACCTTATAGATAGGAGGTTTCTGGTATTTTTTTTGAGAAAAGTCCTGTAATTGCGCTTTCCAATTTTTTAGTGGCTCTTCCAAAGCTTTTTCCATCTCTTTTTCAAAATGGGCTTTGAAAAATTCTTTCGCTACTTCAAAAGAACTATCCATATAAATAGCCCCGATCAGCGCTTCGAACAGATCTGCTAAAATACTCTCTCTTCCTCTTCCGTCATTGAGCCTTTCCCCTTTTCCAAGGAGTATGTACTTGGCAACACCAATCTTTTGCACGTAACTTGCGCAGGTGGAGGTGCCTATGATCTGAGATCTAAAATGAGAAAGCTGTCCCTCAGGCTCTCCTGGGAAATTTCTATAGAGGAAATCAGAGACAAAAAGACCTAAAACAGAATCCCCTAAAAATTCAAGCCTTTCATTATGTTCAATAGAAAGGTCTCGATGTTCATTGTAAAAAGAGCGGTGGGTGAATGCCAGGACAAGTAAAGATTTATCTTTAAAAACATATCCTAAATGACTTTCAATCTCGGTACATTGTAAAAGCAGTTGATCTATCAAATTCATAGTAGTAACATCTAGCCTAAAAAATAATCAGGATACACGAAAGCAACATATGTCTAAAGCAGTACCCTATTTCTCAGAGCTACCTAGTGAATATATTTTCCCAATTATTGAAGGGAAGTTAATTCAATTAAAGGAAAAATTTCCGGATGCCGGGGTCCTCAATTTAGGCATAGGGGACATTTCATTGCCTTTAGCCCCTACCCTTGTAAAAGCCATCTGCAATGCAGTAGAAGAAATGGGAACAAAAGAAGGCATGCACGGGTATGGGCCATCTTCAGGATATGCCTTTTTAAAAGAAAAAATTGTAGAGGCAGAGTACAAAGATTTTTCAATTTCTCCAGATGAAATTTTCATCTCCGATGGAACAAATAGCGACTGCGTAAACCTGCTAGAGCTTTTCTCAAGAGATAGTATCATCGCAATCATTGAACCTACCTATCCGGCTTATTTACATAGCAGCATTATTGCCGGAAGAAAAAATAATCTTTTGCTTATCGCATGCGAGGAAAAAACAGGGTTTGTTCCTCAGCCTCCAGATGTAGCTTGCGATATTATCTATCTTTGCACTCCTAACAACCCTACAGGAGTTGCCATGAACTATGACGAGCTGGGAGCTTGGGTGGCTTACGCAAAAAAACATAATGCGATCCTAATCCATGACCATGCATACCATGGCTTTATTACTTCTGATAACGTACCCAAAAGCATTTATGAAATCGAAGGCGCTAAAGATATCGCGATTGAACTGAAAACTTTTTCTAAATCAGCCGGTTTTACAGGTCTTCGCTGCGCATACAGTGTAATCCCTAAAAGTATCTATGCGTACAGTAACGACAAAAAAATCTCTATCCATCAGCTTTGGAACAAAAGACAAAACATTAAATCTAACGGCGTTGCCTATCCTATTCAAAAAGGGGCCGAAGCCTTCTTTACCCCTCAGGGACAAAAAGAAACAAATGCGCAAATACAGACCTATTTAAACAGCGGCAAAATTCTGCGAGAAGGGCTTACAGCTTGCGGGTATACCATTTTTGGCGGCGTAGATGCCCCTTATATCTGGATAAAAACACCAGGTAACATTCCTTCTTGGGAATTTTTCGATATCCTGCTAGAAAAATGTCATATCATTGGAATCCCAGGGAAAGGATTTGGAACATATGGAGAAGGATATTTGCGTCTTTCTACCTTTATTACAGAAGAAATTGCAAAACAGGCCATTCAACGAATTCAAAAATTAGAACAACTATGCGATTTGCAACAAATTTAGATCATAAGAAGTTTTTCCATAAAAACCGCTACATTGAATTTACACAGATCTTCTCTGCAAATGAGGCGAAAGCTTTAAAGGAAAATGCAGACCGCATCTTAGCGAAAAGACTCGCCTGCAAAGAAGAGCAAATTGCAAAAAAGCCAAGCAAGGATATTTTTTCTCAAGGTAGGGACTTTTGGAGAGAAGATGCCGCATGCAAGAAAATAGCGCTTCATCAGAACTTAGCAAATATCGCTGCTTCTTTAGTAGGAGCCCAAACTTTCCGTATGGGATATGATCACTACATTCGTAAAGGGTATGATCCAATTGTCTTAAGCCCCACCTCTCTTCAAGATATCTCCTCAGTACAAAAAATTTATGGCGGGATGCTGATTCGCGTTTCTGGAACTTCGGAGCCCTCTTCAGAAGAAACAGCTTTTCCCATACCAAAAAGTCCAGGAGATGCCATCTTTTTTCATCCCGAGTATTTGCTGTCTTGGCAAGACCTCTTTCAAGATTTGGAAAGCAGCTTTTATCTGGTCGTGTATGCGCATGGAGAGGCTCGATATATTCCGAATGAAAAAGATATTCAACCGAATTTCTTAAAGAAGGTTGGATATATGCAGGGAGAATTTTTACGAAATGATCTAAGCCCACTCTTTCCAATCAAACACGTATAATATCGATAGAGAAGAACTAGATGACAGATTCCCTGGCCTCAGGTGCAACACCTAAATGATGATCTCTAAGATAAACGTAAACTTCTTGAGTAGCATTCTCCTGAGCAACCTGTATATCTATTGGAGTAATTGCTGCTCCCTTACTAATAATAAATTCCACATCACTGGTGATAATTATATTTCTATCTGGGATTGTGAGAAAATCCATTAAAATACCAGGATAGACTGGCTCCCCACGCTCAATTAACAATTTTACAACAGATTTTGGATAGATTCGTGCGACAAGCGCCTTTTCAATAAGCACGTCATTTGCTTGAAGTAAGACTTCAATACTTTGCTCATTTAGGCCTTCAGTTCTAGGCATTCGCTCTATCAATAACTCCATAATTTCCCATGGACAAGAACGATTTAGAGCTAATTTGACTAGATCTCGATCTATATCTTGAGCACGAATTATGTTTTTAAGTTCTTCGAAACTGAATTCTTTCATCGCTGTAAAGCAGTTCATAGAAGGGGCATACCCGATTGAAGACACAATCGTTTGTGGATTCAAATAGGCTGAACTGAAGTAGACTTCCAATAAAGCTGTAAATTCAACCGGATGTAATTTTATATTAGGTTTCGATTCCGGATTCGAGCTCACTTTTTTTATGAACAAGAAATCAGAAATTTTACTTATATTAGCCAGTAAACAGTTTAGCGCAATCACACTAAATACTCGCTTAATCTTAAAATGATTTATTGTGACGCTCTTCATTATTTCATGTAAAATGAGTGATTGGGAAATGCAAGATAAAGAAAAATAAACACACTTTCTAGCTGTAATACTGAGATTTTCAGGTTCGCGACTAGTATAAAACAAAACTCTTTCTTCAAGACCAAAACCCTTAGATTTCTTTTCATTTATAATCCCTTGATAAGAAGCAATGGCAGTTATAAGTACTAAGGCGCCTGCAATCGAATTGTTAACAATCTTATTATGAAG
>JABEVM010000067.1 GCA_013041585.1 Chlamydiota bacterium | reverse complement strand
AGTCTAAACATAATGACAGCGCGGCAGAGATAACGTATCTCATGTTGACAAAGAAGTCATTTTTCATGACGTAAATCCTAGAAACAAAAAAGGCTATTACTTTCCGTAATAGCCTTTTTACTTTCCTGATCAGAGGAAAAATTTTAGAATGCGTAGATAAACTCTAGCTCGTATTGGTTAAATGTTCTTGCATTTCCGAATTGCGCAACTCCAATATCATTATTTAAGCTAAAGCTTTGCTGCCAGCTTTGTTGAATAAGTAGGTTATCGGTAAACAAATAGCCAAGCTCCAAGATATATCCTTGATAATTGGTATTACCAAAAGGAAGGCGTCTTAACGTTGCAGGACCACTTGTGTTTGAATTTGTAGTTAAGCCTTCTCTACTTATGTTACGAAGTCCAATCCCTGAAACATCAAACGAAGGAATAGCCTGCGCCTGGATGATCTGATAGTTTACATCTAGTGCCCAATCACCTTGTTTTCTAGCTGTACCAAGCGTAAATCCCGCATATCCACCCATATTGAGTTTTTTGTCATGTGTGTAGTCATGACGACGAGCGGCATGGTTGACAAGGATCGCAGCATATAATAACACCGATTTTTGAAATTTGACCGGTACAAATCTGTAGCCGACCAAAAATTGAGAAACAAAATAATCATAAAGGCGATTTAGATCACGATTTGTATCACGTGCAAGCCTACGTTCGCGATCTCTATCAGTCTCCCCTTCTCTAAATCTACGTCTATGTCTTCTATCTAAATCTTTTGTATCCCAATCGATTAAAGAATATTTTGTATAAAAACCGCTCTTTGCAATATTGAGAAGGCCAAGCTCTCCTACATATCCATAATGATCTACGCGCTCGTTGATGACAAAAGCACCGACGTGAGTATAAAAATCACCTACTGCTTCAATGGCTTGATCATATTTTACTAAGATCCCATCAAAACGAGAATCGAATTGAACTTTAGAATCAAAAGGTTGTCCAAGTCCTCTTCGGCCGATTTCTATGTCAAAAACATAGCTATCACCTTGTACTGCTCTTGCTCCGAAATACGCTCTTTCTAAATCAACGCCTGTTTCCGTCCCTGTTGTAATTCCAGCAGCATGGTCAAATTCTAATTTAACAGAAGCCCAGGTTCGGTCTGCTCTATAATCCAATAATAGGTTCAGTTCAATATCGTAGGAACGAGTCGCTTCCGATTTCTCTTTAGAATTAGCAAAAGTGCGTCTTCTGACCCCTCGTAGCTGCTCACCATTGAGCTTTTCATGCGCATTTTGAAATTCAACGCGAACCTCTCCGCTGATGGTGAGTCCGCCGCCTAAATCTTTGACGGTCACATTTTTTTTACTATTCATGTAGTCGCGCATCGCTTTCAAATCTTCATCTGTAATGTCGCTTTGACTTACAGAGGTTGCAGAATCAGAATATCCATAAGCGGTGCACATTGTTGCTGCAAAAAGCAATAGGTAGCGACGAAAAGATTGCATTGGTTTCTCCAAAGTTACCTTCATCTGATATAAAACCTAGAATAAAAAAAGGAAAGGGCGGTTTTTTTCAGATGAAAAATATAAATGACACGACACTTATAGGGAAATCGCGGTTTTTTTGCAAAGAAAAAGGGGGGCTAAACCTAGAACTTCAAGTTTGCAGCGAGGGATACAGCTTCCTCATCAATAAGTCTGGCTTCTACGTTAAGGTCAAAAATAGTCCCCATTGACACCGTAGCTCCCAAGGTAATCCCAACATATGTGCGGTTTTTTAAGTTAAAGTGATCACTTCCTTTTGGAGGGAAAAGGTGTGGAGAGAGATTCTTTAACATACCTCTCACGTTAGAATATTTGACAGCGAAATAAGGAACGAGGATCTCAATTTTGTGAGAAACTCCCATCCCAACCTGCCATTCTCTATAATTAATATTAGAATGTTTATTGTAAGAAACTCCATTGATAGCTTCCCACTTGGTCTTCATATTTGCCCACTGGATTACAGCATCTGCGCCGAGGGAGGTATTGCCCCAGGATATAAAAATTGCCCTGGCGCCTACTCCCCATGTGAAATCTTCCGCCGTTTGATATTCTCTTCTTTTATGGTCGCTATCTGGTCTATGAGTAAAATAAAGGTTGGCAACTCCCAGTGTACCATAAAATTCCGCTCTATCAGCAAAATCTAAAGCGATCAATCCTTGTTGCATTGCTAATTGAAATTCATCTACTCTCCCATGGCATCCACCATGAGTTTGCAGTTTTCTATCGAAATCAAAATCTCCTTGATACCCAATTTTAAGCGCCATCCAGTTGTCTTTAGAGAGCACGATACCCTGGTCGATGATTTCAGCTTCCGAAATATTTCCAAAATAAAGAGCATGGATTTGTGTGAAACTACTAACAAGTATGCATAAGGTGAGAAGAAGTTTTTTCATAGCGTTCCTAAATTCAATTTTCAGACAATTATGCAAAGAAGGACAAGTTTAAAACTACAAAAAAATCGTTTTCATGTTGCAAGGGTGTATTCGTTTGGATAAATACAAACACCCCACTGCTGAGGATTCTCGGCAGAAAAAAATCTATTCCACGCTCTCATGGGAAAGCCTTTTCCCATTTTATCCACGCGCCAAAGTTCAAGTTGAGAGCTTTTTATTCCCAAAACAAAACCAAAGTAAAAGCCGCTCCAATTTGTATCTGCAAAAAGTAAACAAGTAGGCATGCTCAAGTGATATTTTCTAGCTTTCTCTGCAATCTGAGCGTGTAAATCAAAAGAAAACTGCACTTTTTGTGTAGAGAGCATATAGCAGGCTTTGGTTATGTCTTGAAGAGACTTTGCATCTATATGCTCTGACCAAACATTGGGAAGATTTTTTAGTACTTCCTCAAGATGTAAAGAAGACAAGTCTTCTAAAAGTAGGCGCACATTTTTTTTCCAATCTTTCCCCTCCGTAAGAGGCAATGCAGATCGTAAAAATGAATCGATTCGTTCTTCCAAAAATTCGGAAGGATAATACATAGAAAAAGTGGACTGCAATGTATCTAGCATAAACATGTAAAATTCTTGCAGCGGCATCTTTGAAGAAAATCCTGAGGCATTCTGAAGGTAATGCGCTTTATCCGGAGGAAGGTTTTCAGAAAAAATACTAAAAAGATGTTTCTGTTCAAATACATCCAAGAATAAGGATTCATAGATCTTTTTTGCAGGGAGGATCCAATTGTCACGGATGAATGTATACGTAAATCCTGCGTCTTTCCAAACTTCATGTAGAGATGGACACCCAGGCAAAAGAAGAAAAGCGTGTGTCGGGCTATGCATTAGCATAGCTTTGCTAGAATCTTTCTCAAAAGCTTTTGTAACTTTAGGAGGCAGAGATTTTAGCGTATCGACGATAAAAGTTAAAAGATCGAGTGGCGTTTCGATTCTTTTTGTTTCAACAGTGACATCTGTTTGTCTTCTACCATAGATTTTCAAGAAAGAAAACATAGAGCCTCCTGAAATATAAAACCAAGGAGACTGGGTAACAATATCTCTTTGCACAAGATCTCTTTTATTTTGCAAACGAGCAAAAGCTGACTGCAAAAATTCATCAGACCTAATATGTAAGGCAATCTGTGTTGTGATCTCTTGCAATGCTTTCTGCTCAAAATCTTCCTTGAGCAAAAAAGCTATTTGAGGCTCGACTGCAATAAAAAAATCTACAAGAGACGCCACATATTGTTCCTTGCTGTAAATCATCGTCCAAAGAGAAGGATCTGATCTTCCATGTTTGTAAACAAGACGAAAACCTGCAGGACTATCTTCGTAAAGTGGCGTTGAAGTGCCGTCCAGATAAGCATCATAGACTTCTTGAAAAAATTCGGGAAATTTTTGTTGGTATTGCTCATTAAAAAAGGAAAAAAGATTCGCATAACGGGAAGCTTTCTTATAAAATTGATCTCGGAGATCTATGCAAGTTTGAAGTTGATACACACGAGATTGATGCTCCACTTGCAATCTGCGAATTTCAGACTCTTTATAAGCTTGCCTTAGTAGAGCTTCGGCAGAGCGCATTTGATCAAATGCTATTTCACAATCGCGCTGGCTTTCTTCATACTTTTTTTGATTATCTTGCAAAAATCCATCAAGGATTCTGTACATGATTTCGCCAATCCCCCCTGCCTCTCCGGAATGCATCCCTAGGCTGCAGTAAAGATTCCACTGTGTAAACTCTGTTTTCGCTTCCGCAAAAGAGGCGATTGTATATTCCCAGGACTTAAGAAGGCCATGATCTGAAAAAGATCTGAAAGCATTTTTAGCTTTCTCTTCTTGATAAGAAAAAATCTCGCCGTCATCGAGATAAGCTGCCGGCTTTTTCAGGATTAAGAATTGCTTCTTTTCTATTGCCTTTATTCCCTGGGGAGAAATCCCGTAGTGTTTTGCAATCAAAGCCCGCAGGAGTTCCTCGATAGTAATAGGAAACCGTTTAATAGTAAGTTCCCTGATCTTTTGCTCTAAAATAGCAATTTTCTGCTCTCTGGGGGCCTCCCTCTCAATGACTCCGACTTTTTCTAACGCATGCAAAAGCCCTGGAGAATAGGAAATTTTTTCTAAACTTTGCGAAAACATCTGACCAGAAAGCGAGTTTGGGGAAAGGAAAATTTGTTTTTTTATATCCCCTATACCCCAGCTTGCGAGAAGTGGCACAGAATATTCTACACCTGAGATGATCCTTTGCATCTTTCCTTTTGTAAGTAAAGCAAACAAGTCCTCCCAAAACACTTCTATCTGCTCCTCATGGATTACAATCGCGGGAGCGGTTGCAAAACAAGATCCGATATTTTGACGAAGAATCGTAAAAGTGGCTGATAAAACCGCCCTGCGAACATGGGCATCGCTAAGAGCTATATCTTCCGAAAGATCAAGGACTTCTCGAATAATTCCTTCCGCCCCTTTATGACAAAGCGGAACTCCAAATCTACTTAAATTTCGTTGCAGGGATTTGTCGCTGCGTAATTTTTGTAAAATTTTTAAAATATGTAGGT
>JABEVM010000066.1 GCA_013041585.1 Chlamydiota bacterium | reverse complement strand
GTATTACATCTCTTACTTTTCTGAACTTTTTACATGCGGATATATCTTACGAAACAAATGCTCGAAAGCATTTTAGAAAGGAAGGGGAAAAGCTTGCAAAAAAGTATGATTTAAAAATTATTGGGAATGGATTAGGGCAGATTTTAGTAGATGCAAAACAAGGAACTTGGACGCTTAGTTTTACTTCTGAAAAAGCACTAACTTTAGAGCAGGTACGTCCTATTGTTGCAGACATTTCTTTTACTCTTCTTCATGCGCTATATCATGATCCTATCTATCCAGAATATTATAAACGCAGACGTGAAGAGGGCGATCCTCATGTACCTCCTTTAAATGATGATGAAATTGGGTTTAAGCTCGCTTTTTGGGATAAAAATGTGAACAGACCGCTTTATCCCTATTTGGCTCAGGTACGCCTTGCAGATAGCAATATATATTATTACTATGCTAATCCAAAAAGCCAAGCTCTTGAATCCCCAACTATAGAATCATTGAAGTCCCTCAAACTTCCTGATTACAAATAACAGTAGAGATTTCAAATTTTTTATGTTGAAGCTATAAGTTATTGAGATCAGAAAAAAAGCCTATTATCGCTGGAAAACAAGTAGAGATTTCATTTTTGTTCGAGTTGTAAAGCTTGTTCGTAGGTTTCCTCGTGAATACTTTTGCGAGAATATTTTTCAGGTAAATCAACATAGTAAGATAATTTACCATCGATTGCAGAGGCATAGTAAATTTTATCCAAAGCCACATCAGAGCCATCTGGATTATAAAAATGGATTGAAATTTCTACATTTTTAGCGCCAAATGGGTATTCATGCAGATAAGGTCGTATTTTTTGATCGCTATTGATTGACGACAAATATTTTTCTATAGAATAGATTAATAATTCCCTTGCATGTGAAAGATCTACTGTTTGGTAAAAATTGAAACTCATTCCCATTAATTGAATATTATCCATCATTTGACTACACGTTCCGATCAAAATCAAACCTTTTTCATCTTTTAGTTTTTTACCTGTTTGAATGGTAATACTACGTGCAAATTTTGGGTAAGTTGTTGATTCATGTTGAGAACAACTACCTAGATAAACCGTAAAAAGAGTAATTGTAGAAGCAAAAACAAGTATTGATTTCATTTTTGATCTAATTTTAAGGCTTCTTGATAAGTTTCTTCATGAATGTCTTTCAAAGGTTGATTGTCAGAGGTTTTAACATAATAAGTAACTATCCCCTTACTGATGGCGGCAACAGAGATTCTATCCGAAGAAACGTCTGAACCATCTGAATTATAAAAATAAATTACAATTTTTACATTTTTGTCAGTAAATGGATATTCATGCAGATAGGGACGTATTTTCTCATTATTATTAATCGCTGATAAATATTCTTCTACACAGCAAATTAATAACTTTCTTGCAATTTCTGAATTTACTGCTTCATAAAAGTTGAATCCCATCATCATCATTTGCCGGCCAGTACCAGTCAAAATCAATTCTTTTTCGTTTTGCAATTTTTTGGCGGTTTCAGCGGTAATTGCATCAGCTATTCGTTCGTAATTTTCAGAAGCAGTCATAGAACAATACGCAAAAAAGATGAGAAGAATGGCCGCTATAGTTCCAAAAACTTTAAGTTTCATTTTTGATCTAGTTTTAAGGCTTGTTCGAAAGTCTCGGTATGGATGCTTTTTAAAGACTTGTTTTCTGCATATTTAACAGAATAGGTTAGTATTCCTTCATAAGCTGTTGCGACTCTAATTTTACCTGGACCTACACTAGAACCATCAGGATTGCGAAAAAAAATTTCAATTTCTATATTTTTTGCAGTTAAAGGGTATTCATGTAGATAGAGTCGTATTTTTTCATTGTTATTGATTTCTAATAAATACTTTTCTGTTGAGTAAATTAACAATTCTCTTGCTTCTTCAACAGTAACCTCATGAGAAAAAGTAAGCCCAATCATCATCATCTGTATGTCGTTCATCATACGACCACCTGTACCAGCCAAAATCAATCCCTTTTCCTTTTGCAATTTTTTGGCGGTTTCAGTGGTAATTGTATCGGCAATTTGTTCGTAATTTTCAGAAGTAGACATAGAGCAATAGCCAAAAACGATTAGAGGAATAGCTACTATAGTTCCAAAAATTTTAAGTTTCATTTTTGATCTAGTTTTAAAGCTTCTTCATAAGTTTCTGTGTGAAGGATTTTCAATTTGATTTTGTCTGGAGTATCTACATAATAAGTTATTAATCCCTGATTAAGAGATGCAATTGTGATTTCATTTAAAGCTACATCAGAGCCATCGGGTGTAAAAAAAACAATTGAAATTTCCACATTTTTAACAGTAAAGGGATATTCATGCAGATAAGGGCGTATTTTCTCATTGGCGTTGATAGCCGATAAGTATTCTTGAACGGTAGATGCTATGAGTTTTCTTGCAGTTTGAAGATTTACTACATGGTAGTAATCAAAACTCATCATCATCATTTGAATATCAGCCATCATTTTCCCGCCTGTCCCAGCCAAAATCAATCCTTTTTCTTTTTGCAATTTTTTGGCGGTTTCAGCAGTAATCGCATCGGCTATTTGTTCATAATTTCCAGATCCAGCCTTAGAACAATAACCTAAACAGGCCGAAAAAAGAGTTAATATCATTCCGCAAATAATTATAAATCTCATCTGTTTCCTCCAAATTCGTTAAGAGTACTGGTTATATCTCTTCTGATGCGTCTTTCAAAAGTTGGGCTTTCAATAGAATGATCAAAAAAACTCGCATTTTTGTGAGGAGTTAATCGCTCAAGTTGATTCCCATATCTCATAGCATTTTTGAAATCAAGGTATGGCACAAAATCTCTTTTACTTACATAATTATAGGAGTTATGGCAAAGCTCCTTAGGAATAATTGTAGCGGGAGCTAAAGCTAAAACTATAATTCTTTTACGGGAAGCGTCGTCTAAGCCAAGCAAAGCATTTTTTACATGAATAGCGCCTCCACTATGACATATCTGCAAAAATTTGGCATCAGGTCCATGTGTAAAAATAAAATCCTTCCACTGTCTTATTAAAAGATTTACAGGAATACTAGGAGCTCTCTTATATCCTAGGTGACATTCTAAAACATCTATAGGTAAAGAGTGTGTAGCATTATGTATAAAATTTATTTTCGCACCTCCTGCGTACTCACTAAATCTCATGGCTGACTGCAAACCAGTTTTAAATTCAGTACCGACCCCGTTGATATAGCCAATTCCAAGATTAGGGTATTCTTTAGTACCTACTTGATAAGAACCTGAACGAATTGGGAAAAGATCAGAGATCTGTCTAAAAGCTTTATGGCTCATTTTTTCATAGATTGGATCTCCGACCACAGTAGGTTCTGTTGTCTGATACATAGGAGACTCAAACCTTCCATCAGGATCATAGTAATTGATTGGATCGCCGTTTGCATAAGAATACAGGTCTGAGCAAATAGGTCTTCCAATAGGATCCTGAGAAATGAACCTTCCTATAGTAGGATCATAGTACCTAGCCCCCATCCAAATGAGACCAGTTGGGTCAACATTTCTACTTAACCAAGAAAGAGATTTGGCATAAGAAAGTAAATCCGCCTTGATAGGATAAGGGTATCCTTGCGGACCATAAGCAGAGATGACTTCTTCGTTTTTAAAAATTCCTCTAGGGGATGTCATCCAAGTAAGATGACCTTGGGCGTTATGAGTTAGATAGATAGTTTCCCCAGTCTCATCTACTATGGCATCGCAGGAGTTAGGCCCATAGATTTTCCAGAAGGTTTTCTGATTCGAGTGAACCCCAATCTCTGTAAATTCTTCTTCGGGATCATATAGGGAAGTAGTAACAATTGCATCACCTCTTATTGGAGTGTAAGTAGTTTGTAATCTTCGGCCTAGTGCATCGTAGGAAGCTTTCCAAGTGTATGTATCAGCATAAAATTCTATAAGCCTTCCCCAAGGATCATATTTCAGTTCTTTACAATTGTATGATGTAACGTTGCCCATCTCATCATAATGAGTTCTCATTCTTAGTCCGTTTATCTCTTCGGTGCGAATTTTTCCGAACGGATCTACTTCATGAACTTGATGTTTTGGAGCTGAAGTTCGAATACCAGGACCATGACCTCCGAAATCAAACTCATACATTTCTTGAGAGACTTGTTTTGGGTATTGATGGTTTGTAGAAAAATCTTCTACCAAAATAGATTGGATATCACCACGTAGGGTGTAGTTGAAGAATTTTCTTTCATTATTATTTTGATAAGCTGAGAGTTTTCCTGATTTATCCCATACAAGGGATTCGTGGTAGATGTTACCACCAATGTTCATCTGAATAGTTTCTGGTAGTGAGGAATTATTATATCTGATTTCTTTTCCTCCAAAAGGATTGACCAGTTTGGATACTCTTCCACTTGTATAGTATTCGTAAGAGAGTTGTACATCACCTGCCCAAACTCCATGTAGCTTACCATTTTGATAAAACAAAGTACGTATGTGATCGCCAATTTGTAAGGATCTTCCTGATGGATTCCAGGTTTGGTTCGTTTCTTGAATAGTTTGCTCGTTAAGGGAAATAACTTCTTGAATGAGTCGTCCAGATTGATCGTAAGAACGTTTGATAATAGACTTTTCTTCCCCTTCGCCCAGTTCTTCTGCAGAAGCAATCATGCCTCTTGGATCGTAGGTAAACTTGCGCATATATCTATCAATACTTTCTTCAATGAGCCTTCCTTGCGAATCATAGAGGTAATCATGGATCTTTCCCATTGGATCTTCAGATTTTATGAGCCTTCCATTTTTATACGTATAGCTCCATTTTTCCGATGACCTTCCATCTGCTTGTAGTTCTTCAAAAATTTTTCTTCCCATGTTGTCGTATTTTGCTTTCCATGCCTTATTTCCGGGAAGATTGTATTCTATGAGATTAGAATCTTCGTCATACACATAGGAAAGTATGGATCCGTCTGAGATTTCTTTTTTTATCATACGTCCATGTGGATCAAAACTCTGCTTTGTGACTCTTCCTTCACCGTCGGTAGAAGAAATACAGTTACCCAGAAGATCGTACTCATATTTGGTAGTTATATTTCCTTCTTCTATGCAAATTGGCTTTCCAAGCGAATTCATCCAAGTAGAGGTGGTGATATTTCCATGAGTTCTTTCTTGTATGTGCAGCTCTGGATGATTAGCAACGTAGATGTGCTCTAAGAGGTTACCATCGCTATCAAACACTTTGCTATCAACGACTTCTCCTCCTTCATAGAATTCTATCTTTTTTTCTCCATTCGCAAAGCATCGAGTTACTTCATTTTCGTGGTAACTCCAGGTGGTTTTCTCTCCTGTAGGCAAAGTCTCACTTGTTAAGCGATTTAAGCCATCATATGTTTTTTCGAATACAGCACCTGATGTGTCCGTAAGTCGGATGAGGTTGCCTCTAGCATCGAATTCTCGAATTTCTTTCGTTCCACTTTCTTTATGAATGCGAGTGACTAGGTTATTTGCATCATCATAGATTATTTCCCAAGTGATTCCGTTATTAGTTTCTTGAAGCAGACGGCCAAAAAAATCATAAACAACAGATCTTGTAGTTTCATCGGGATAGGTTTCCCATTTCAAAAGACCGTTTGTAGTATAGGACCGAGTGGTTTTGGCTTTACTTGGTGTAGTGGAAGATTCCAGCAAGCCACCTGCTTCATACGAAAATGTATTTATAAGACCTTCTTTTTTAGAAGAAATCACTCTTCCTAAAGCATCGTATTCAAGATGTGTTATGTAACCCAGGGCATCAACTTCTTGAATCAAATTTTCTCGAGTATCGTATTTATAATACGTTTTTGCAATTTCTTGAGAGGGGAGAATGACTTGCTCGCAGGTACCAATGCGGCCGGATGCATTGTAAGAAAAAACCTTAATATCTTCAGGATGGGTACCTTGTTGCCATTCGATCTGATTGTTTAGATTATATTTTACTCGAGTTGCAGAAAGGATTTTTCCAGTGTGAGAAAAAACCAAAGAGTTAAGTTGATTTCCCATTAGGTCGTAGTCATTTTGCTGGGTACTATCAGCAGTAGTCTTTTGTATACATTGTCCTTGATGGTTATAAACGTATTCGGTAACTACATCCGAATCATCAATCCTTGTATCATCCATACTGGACTTTTGAATGATTTTAGATGGAAATCCTCTATCATCATATTCCCAAAGCGTGATAGCCCCATTGTTGTTTTCCTTTTTTACTTGTCCAAGTTCGTTATAGTCCCAATTCACAAAAGAAACAGATTTGTCTTCTACGAATCTTTCGATTCTCTTGGGCAAATAGGAAAATTTCGAATCGTAAGAGGTGAGCGTTTTTCTATTTAGGACCTCTTCTTGGGTACAAAGATTTAATTTATTATAGGTAAATTTTTTCATAATCAGGGTGTCACCTTTCCCTGTGAGGTCAGCGCCACTTAAGGTGATTTGCGTAGGATTTCCTTGGTCATCGTAGAGGTAGGAAGTAACAAGCCCGCGTTTGTCTTTGGAAGACTTTAGGCTTCTTGGCCATGCTCCAGTTGATACACTGTCTGCTGACAAATGGTCTAGTTTCCAAAGAAGTTTGGTTTCTGTTTCTGCATCAAACCAAGCGAATTCATTGATAAACCAAGACTGTAAGGTTTCATAGCCTAAAGGATCGATGATTTTGTAGATTTGGCTGTTGAAAATTTTATACGTTGTCGTAGCTCCTGAAGAATCCTTTACCAGAGTAATAGAATATTCATCTTCATCGTCACTCGAGTTTTTTTCGTCCTCGTAATATGTAAAGTAAGCGCTTGGCTGAATCTGCTCTTTTGGTCCAACTGGAGACCTTTGCTCTATTACTCGACCCACCTCATCATAGATATTTTCTAAAACTTTTCCGTGAGGTTTTGTTTCTCTAATGATTTGATGAAATTTATCATATTCATAAGAAATAATAGCGTCATTAGGCAGGCATACTTTCGTGAGGTTGTCAAGGGGATCATACTCGTAAGAGACTGTGCGCCCACCGCTTGCATGGATTTTTAAGATTTTTCCTTTATGGTTATAATCAAATCCCAAGAAGAATCCACTAGAGCTTTCAATATCAGTGAGTTGATTTTTCTCATAAGAGAAATTTAAGACACTTCCAGAAGCATTTGTCCATGTTTTTAGAAGATTATTTTCGAAAACTCGTTTTGAACCATCGCAGCCATACAATATCTTGTTTTCACCACTTGTCTCTATATATGCATGGAAAGGATTGGCAATACTACCAATCCCTTTTTTGGTAAAATTGCATAAATCCGGATTATGTTCAGGAAGGACTTCCCACTTCAAATTATTTATATTCTTTGTATAAACAATAATAGTCCCATCCATTTCAGCCGCATGAATTTTATCACTTTCTTCTACAAGATAAGGATTGAGGCTTAACTTCCAACCAACTCCGAGCTTTCCTTGAATAGGGTTTTGGTTATTGTAGTTACGGCGGATCTCTAGCGGAAAGGAACCAGGCAATGTAAGATCAACCTCATCTATATAAAAGGCTCCTGTAACTACATCTACGGGATCGTTTACGAAATAAGATAATGGTTTGAAATCTTGTCTGACGTCCGACTTAAATCCATCCATTTTTATAAAAGGAACAGTTTTATATTTTGCGTTAGAAAGTTCAGAGTTCTTTAATACCTTATCAGCAGCTTTTGTATCTAAAGCAGTAGGCGCGAGAGATGCTTTTTGATTAGCATAACTATGTTGCTTAGGAGCTAATAAAATATTTCGCGAAGAAGTCCTATCTGTAGCAATATTTGCCCCCACACGAGGATTTTTCACATCAGGGAAAAATTTATCTGAACCCTTTATTTCCACAGGTATTGGGTTTCTTAGGATAGAAGGTGAAAATCTATCTTTAGCAAGAAGCTGTGGAGTTGACCTTGAATGAACGATTTTTTGCGTATTGAAAAAAGAAGAGGCTCCAAGATTTCCTCCAGGAAAACTTGTTACTTGTCTTGTCAATTCAACTCGACTTGTGGCAGCAGAAAACGTAGAAGGATTGAGAGGGGTTATAGGAATTTTGACAGATGAAGTTGTATTTATGCTTGAGGATAGAGGTGGTATATGAAACCCTGCTGAAGATCCACTGAAAGACCATTGTGATGACGGAGAATAATTTTGCGAAGCGGTATTGTATCGCTGGGCAGCTAGGTTTCCGCCATTATTATTTGAGAACCCCGATCCGATTCCTCCATGAAGTACATTCGCATGATCTGAAATTAAAGAATCCCCCTTTACAGGATGAATCAAAAGGGATCCTATTCCCGTGTAGGAAGGAGTTTGTAATCCATTTGCATACAAGGTATTTCCATCTAAGCTAGATATTAACCCAGGCGTAATGAATGCGTAGACATTTTCATCCTCTGGATTTAGTAAGTCACCATTAAAAACATTGCCTAAAACTGTCCATTGATCTTTTCCGTGTTTTTTGATCTGGTCAAAAGCTTGTTCCGTAAGGTGAGAAAAATGAAGTTGCTTAGCATTCTCAGAATGATTTTCTAGATCGAGGAACTTCTTCTTATTAAGAATAACAAATCCAGTTCCTTCTCGACCTTTTTTTTGATGTTCCAGATGAGCTAATTGAAGAAGTTTTATGGCGGAGACAGCATAGTGATCGAAAAAAATCTCTCGTAGAATTTGATGTTCTTTGGATGATTTATCTACACAATCAAGTGCTATAAATTGTGCAAGATCATCAGAGGGGCTACGATCATCTTTGGAAGTAAACCAAAGCATATCGACTTGAGGATGCTCCTTAGGAGTCCCGCTTTCTTTGGAGAGATCTGAAGCTAGTTTAGCTAGGCCGAAAGCGAACACGCTCTTAGGAAGAGTCTTATGCAAAGAGGCTAGAATTTGCTCTGATTTAGAACATTTTTCAAAATAAGCATTCCCAAGAAACGAAAGAAAGGCTTGAATATTCTTTTCTTCATCTGTTTGCTGCAAGAATCGATCAAAAAATAGTGAAGTTTTCTTGGAACTTGTTCCTCCAAAATGAAAACATAAAGAAGCTTTCGTTCCTCTTCCTATGGATAACGTTTGTTCCTCTTGCGCTAACTTTATTCCGGTTGGGGAATCATAGGATACTTTAATAAGAACAGTATGATCATTAGGATCTAAAGCAAGTAATTGCTCGGCTTCAGATCCAATTTTCAGGTGAAGTTTATAATCAGCGCCTTCTTTGTCAGAAAACCAAATAGAAAAAGGATCATCTAAACTTACAAGTGTATGTTTTGTTGTTAGTTTTTTCTCAGGATGCTTTGCAGAAAATATTTCTAAGTTGATTTTTGCAAAAAGCGCATTTTCTTTGTCCAAACTTTCCATAGTTCGGAAATTTCCTTGGATGGAAGGCCGTGGGAAATCTTCCCAGGAAACGTACTGCTTTTTACATAGAGTTCTGCGCGTCCCAACATCATCCAGGGAAAGCCCTTTCTTTCTTAGCTCTTCTCCTACCAAACGTACAAAAAGCGTTCCCGCCGTATCATCCCCATCGGGACCGATATGACGCAAAATATTTTCATCGTTTGTCAAATAGCGCAAGATAAAACGATTTGCACTTGCATAGGCTTCTGGAAGCAACTTATAGACATCATGACCTTTTGAAACTTCGATTTCCTTCATCCAAGGAAAAAGAGAAATCCACTTTTCTCCATCGAAAAAACGTACCCAAGGATATTTAAGGAAAACTTCTTCTTCCGAAAGCGTCGCATCTAACATTTTTTCTACGAAATCTTTAGGGAGAGAGCAAATAGAGCCTTCTGCATACTCCGCTTGATACCCAGCTATCTGTAAAAGTTCTACAAGAAGCATACATTGTTCCCAAGGAGAGCCTTGTTTGTCTAAAAAGACAGTATTTGTACTTCGATGGATGGAAGGAGGGATAAAAACCCCATTTTCTCTTTGTAAAAAAGGATCGACGAGCTGGATTTCATTATAGACATATTCTGTAAGGGCCACTGGGTTTTTCTTCATTTGTTTTACAAAATCAGAAAGGATTGCAGAAGAGGTGTCTTTTGGTCTTATTTTAAGGCCCTCTTTTTTCTTTTCGATTACCCGTTTCTTCTTTTCAAGCAATGCCAAAGGCCATGGCTGGGATTTTACAACTGAGCTATTGTCTTGATCAAAAAAATGAGGGCCTACAGAAAATTCTGGAAGGTCACTTTCTGTGGAGTCCGTTAAACGACCCAAATCTTGAAGAACGTCAAAAAAATCCATATTTTTTTGCAACAAATCCAGTTCGTTTTGATCGAGTTCGTTACATTTTACGAGCACATCCATAATAGGAATCATTTGTTTTTGGATGGTAAAAGAGTGCCTTATGAGATCCCTACTTTCTGTTACTTGCATCTCTTCTTTTAGAAGGGCTAGCTTTTCTTTCAAAATTTTCTTTTCTTCTTCAACGACCTTTGGCCAATTTTGTACAGCATCAGCACATCTTTTTTCATTTTTTTGTAGCTGAGTGATCTCATTTCGCAAAGTTTGTTTTTCTTTTTCTAAAGGAAGAGGCTCGAGGGTTTTTAAGGCTTTTTCAGAGCTTGAGCAAGCTTCCTTATAAAAACCTGCCGCTTCTTTAAGATTGTTGATTACGGAGTCTGTTTCATAAATAGGTCTCGATGAGATTTCTTTTTTATAGGCTTCTTCACTTTTTTTCTTTCCCTCATTAAAAATTGCACAGGCCAATTCGAGTGCAATATTTTGTTTTAAGGATTTGTAAGCGGATAAATTATTTTTTACACTTTCTTGTAATTGACGTAGTCCTAATCGATAACTTTCATCTCCTATGATAAGAAGCGTAGCAAGAAAATGTTCGTAATGAGCGATTACATTGTCGATGTGAACACTTGCTCCTTGCAATGCGAGAATTTTCTCCTCTTCTTTGAGAGATTCGATATTTTCTAGTTTTTTCTTTGCTAAGAGAGCTTCTCGTTCACTTTCTTCTGTTTTTAGTTTTATAAAACCTTCAAGCTCAATGTTCCATCTAGGAATACATAGATTCTTGTAAGTTTCAAGAAAGGTTGTTTTAAGTTCTTTAGCCCTACGACGATTTCGTGAACAATCTTCGCATCTCCTTTGTCTCCCGGTAGCTTCAATCATATTATCTAAATGAGCAATTCCTCTTGTACAACAGAGAATGGCATCATCAAAAATACCTTTTGCTTGATCCATTTCATGAGGATGCAGATTGTTAAATTGCTTAATACGAAAATCAATTTGGTTTTGTTCTTCTATAGCGTTTTGATAGTCTTTGTCTCGTTTACCATGAAATTTTGCCTTACTTTCTGCTAAAAGTAGGTTGGGGACTAGAAAAATCAAAATAAGAAAAAGTCGGACGTATTTCATACAACCTCTCAGCTGGAATCCGCATTTGTTAAAAAATTGTAAAGATGTCGAGTTTTAAAAATTCATAAATAGGGTTAAGATCTCTTAGCTATCACCTTTTTTTACATTTTCGTTTTTTAGATCCGAATGAATACCTATGTTTGATATGGAGGGAAAAGAATGCTTAGGGAGAATTGGTAATGGATTAATTTTAGATGGGCTGTTATCACTCAAAATTACTTCATTTCTTTCCTTCTGAAATTCTGTTAAATCGACCAAAGTATAGATTTTCTTGTTTCCTAATTGAATGAGATAATTTTCAATGGTTTTCAAATTACTCTCAATTTTTGTGTCATCATCATCGTTGTCAGAGAAATCTTCTACGCTTGGATTAGGAGTAAAATAAATTAGTGTTCCGGAATTTTTTGAAATGTCTACGCAGCGTAGTAAAATTCTATCGCTTTGAGGGTAATCTTCAGCTCTGATTGCAAAGAAAAGAGGAGGATCTTCCAAAAGGGTTCCCTGAGTAAATTGCCCAAAGTCACGAAAAAAGAACTTTTCGGAAGTGATTAAAAACAATTCTCCTTTCGAAAAGTTTTCAACAACGAGTAGATAGTCGCAGACATTTTCATCTTTAAGGTTTTTAGGAGCTGGAATGATTTTTAAAATAGGTCTTGAAGAATCTTCGGCAGCGGCTATATTTACGAAGCATAGGAATGTAAAAACTAGGAAAATTGTTTTTAATTTATCCATTTTTGCACCTAACTTTGAAAGTTCGATGAAAACATGGTGCTCCTTGAGTCGATTGAAGGCAACAGACTTTTAATCTTTCTTAGAAAGATTCTTCCTTGCTTGAATAATGGTTGATATAAATTTTATTAGAGTTTGTGCGTTTCAAAATAAAAATTGCTTCTGATGAGCATATATTTAAAATCAGCTCTATTATGCTAAGGCAACCACAGTTGCATTTCTTCCTGTTATCTTTTCTCTACGGTAGGAGAAAAAATCTTCTGCATTCTCGTAGGTGCAAATAGAGGCGACTTCGATGTGATTGGGTAAGATTCCAGCTTGCTGGAGTTGATGCTTACTAATTTCCCAAAAATCAAAGTAATAGGGGATTTTCTGGAAGGAATAAAAGCTTTCTGGAAGCTCTTGTTTGTAATTAATGAATTCCGCGTGATTAGGCCCTAAACTTGGGGAAATGCATACTAAGAGATCTTTAGGATTGCATCCAAGCTCCTTAAGCTTTTTAATCGTTTCTCCATAGATGTTCTGAACGCTACCGCGCCATCCGCAGTGGGCATTCGCGATGATTCTTTTTTTAGGATCTACAAAGATAGCTGCTTGGCAGTCAGCATGTCTAATCACGAGGCCTATCTGAGAAGTTTTTGTATAAAAAGCATCGGTATTTTCCGTGCAGGTAGGGGATCCTTCGCTAATGGGAGTGATACAGGTTTGATGGACTTGTTTTCCGAAGACCAGTTTTGGGACTTGTAAGATTTGGGAAATTTTCTCAAGATTTTCTCTAACGTGGCTCGGATCATCACCCACGTCTTCGCTGACGTTCAGAGTATCAAATGGTTTTTGACTTTCTCCTCCAGAGCGGAGGAAAACCCCATGAACAATTTCTGGGATATTTTGTAGAAGAGAAAATTCAAGCCAAGAAATTCCATTTTGGGTTTTACGTATCATCGTTTTATTCCAAGTTCTATGAAATTGTAGTGTAGCTACATCCTCACTTAAGACAAAATGATTTCTAATTCTTCTTTGCTTGTAAGTTCTTCAAGAATGATTGAAATGGGATTATTTTCTACGTTAATTACGCTTAAGTTTGGTAATGCTGCAAGTTCAATGGGAAGAGTCAGCAGGGAATTTCCTTTAAGGAGAAGGGTTGTAAGGTTTGTAAAATAGCGGATTTCAGGGGGGATAGAGAGAAGGCTTGCCCCTTCGAGATCAAGAATTGTAATGGATCCAAGATCTAGATTATTATTTTTTATCCAGCTTCTTAGGTGAGTTGCTTTTTCATTTATATTTAATCTGTTGAAATTGGCTTTCTCTAGTTCTTCTTTTGCAAAATCTACACATTCCAGAAACCGGATAAAGGCCATATTTTCTTCAAAGACACGTATTTCTTTAAGTCTAGTTAGGCCGAAAAGAGGGAAAGTAGGATGCAAGGTGTTTGGTAGCTGATTACTTATCGAGAGAGTTTTGACTCTAGATACATAAATGCTCCATACATGGTTAAAAATTTTTGAAGAGGTGTCTAATTTAAGATCCTTCACCCAAATGTTTTCCGGAATAGAGAGACTATGCTGGAGAATTTCATACTCTTTAGAAGATCGTTTATATGCATCAATATCTCTTAGGCCTATAGAGCGAATCAGCGTCTGTAAAAAAGATAATTTAGCATGGTCGGTAGCCGCTTTGAATTTTTTGCAGACACTCGCATATTTGGTGTCTCCTGTAAGGGAGATGATATACGCTAAAATTTCTAGTGGAAAACGATCTGCTGCAATCATTCGTAAAATTAGGCTTGTAAGCTGGTTTAGAGCGCGAATAGTATCTATTTAGATTTTTGATTTCTAGGATTTTCCCATTTAGTCTATAAATGGCTGTTATTATAGTATTTTTTATATTCTAAAAGGAGGAAGAAATGACAAAGGTATGGTTTTTAGTAAAATTACTCGGGAAAAGGTCCAGCCACATACTGTTTTTTACAGTGTTTCTTTTTACTTCCTCTTCTCTATTTTCCTTTGAATATCAAAGAGATCTGACTACGCAGAGTGACTTTTACGAACATAAGCGAGCCTTGCGTTACTTTGATTCCGTGGATGAAAATACATCTGTCGAAGAGATGGTAGATTTTTTACTAAGTCTAAAAGCTTCTTTGGTAGCTAAAGGATATCACCTCGAAACCTTACTGAACTTTCAGTTTATTTTAGAGAAAAGCTCCTTGACCAAGGGGTTGAACTTGATGAAAGCGAGTTTGAAAAGATATATCACCTAATTGAAAAAAAAGAAGCTGTAGTCCTCCCTTACAGTTTTCAAAGAGCTTCTAACAAAAGCTTTGCCTACAAAATTAGTAAAGCAAATGACAAAGATGATAAAGAGAACGAACCCAAAATTCCTGCTAAGGTAGTGGTAGGACTTTTTAAATGTGTAGCTGGGGGCCTTCTTTGCGTAGTTCCGGTTCCCTTCGTGCAAACTGTTGGAACAGGACTTATACTTAATGGCATTAATGATTGCATCAATGCGATGAGTGAGCGCTTTGAGACGCATGCAATACAGCGCAAAAAAGAAGAGAAAATAAAAATAGACTAAAAGAGTTTTTAGAATGTTTTCCCATTTTTGTAATTTCTGGTATAAATGAATCGATTTAAATTCTAGAGGCCTATGTTGGACATCTATCTGCTTATCGTGAACTTTCCGCTTAAGATGTTTTCTTTTTTTGCATTTTTTGTTGGGACACTCAGCCTTTGGGTAAAAAAAACAGCGCTCATTTGGGGATCCTTTTTTATCCTAAGCTTAGCCCTTGCCTATCAAAGCGGGCTTATCGAAGTAACAGCGCTTGCTCCCATTGTAATCCTTGGCTTCTTGCAGTGGATGCTTAAATACAATCTTAGAGGGGTAGCAAGGTTTGTGGTAGTTACAGCTGCAGCCCTTGTCTCGCTTGGACTTTGGATGCATAAATTCCCTGGTTTTCATAATTGGAAAATTATGGAAGACACGCTGAGCCCCGGAGCCATTTCTTATAGGCTATGGATGAACTTTGATAAGCCTTGGGTTGGGATATTTGTGTTAGCTTTCCTTCTGCCTCTTGTATCCTCTTGGCAGGAGTTTCGAAAAATTATAAAAATGTCTTTTCCATGGGTTGCTCTCTCTATCATAGTCATGATTTCCCTCGGATTTTTTACAGGGATCATAAAATATGATCCTAAACTTCCTGATATGGCAGCCGCTTTCATGATTGTGAATTTCTTTCTTGTAGCCATTCCGGAAGAAGCTTTTATGCGTGGGTTTGTACAGAAAGAACTCTGTGACTTTTTTGGAAAAGGTGTCTTTTTGCAATTCTTAGGAATTGTAGCTACTTCCGTGCTTTTTACAGCGCTGCATGTTTTTTGGATTAGCGATCCAAGATTTTTGGCGCTAGTCTTTGTAGCCGGGATCGTATTTGGAGGAATTTATCAGTATACGAAAGCAATTGAAGCTAGCATTTTGGCACATTTTCTTTTCAATGCTTGCCATTTTCTGTTTTTTACGTATCCAGTTCTTAAGTAAGAGAATAAAAAGGGTTGAGAAATTCCCAGTCCTTTTTATTCAATAAAACTTTGCAATAAAAAATCATTTCGATTTTATATTGATTTTCTTAGCTTGACTCTCTTTGGATTTCATGAAAGAAACTTTCATGACCCCATCTTTATAAACAGCTTCAGGATCTTTTTTTTCATCGATCAAACCGGGAACATGAACTCTGTAGGAAAATGAACTGGAAGCTTTTTTATAAAATTTCTTTTTTTTGTCTTCCTCTTCTTCATGCCGCTCGCCTCTGATCCAAAGCACTCCTTTTTCAAAGGTCACGTCGATGTTTTCTGGTTTTAAACCGGGAAGATGAGCCTCTACATACACATGGTCATTATCCTCAGAAACCGAAAGTCCCTTTTCATGAGTAGTGGTTAACCCCCAAAAATCCTCTTCTACGAAAGGAAAGTGTAAAAAGTGACCAGGAACAAGGAATCTATCTTTTTTCTCTGACATATAGCCTCCGAAATAGTGTAGTTTTTTACCTAATCTCAAATAAGCAAAATTGAATTTCTAAATTTCAAATTATATGAATTGGCAAAAAAGGAACATCCCTATTTGTAGAACTTAGAGATAAATTCTAATCGATAAAAAACGAAGAGGTGCTAAAGCTGCATAAGCAGCTCCTCTTTCTAAACCAAATGCTGTCCTGATTCAACGTACGCTTCCGCTTTTGCTAAATGTTCAGGAAGATCTATTCCCAAAACCTCGAAAGTTGTTTCATGCACTCGGATTTTCATTCCATTATAAAGAAAGCGTAGCTGCTCAAGTTGTTCTGCCTTTTCTAAGTCACAAGAAGAGAGGTTGGCAATTTTAGCTAAAGCTTCTTTTCTATATGCGTAGATCCCTATGTGTTTAAAATGCTCTTGTTTTTTTACTGATGGATCTCTGTAGAAAGGAATCGGAGATCTAGAAAAGTAGAGGGCGTTTTCGTCGATGTCGCAAACGACTTTGACAATGTTTGGAGCGATCACATCTTGCTCAGATGCGATTTTCTTTTTGAGTGTCCAAAGATCACAGCTTTTATCTGGAGCTGATTTAAGCAGATCTGCAATCATTTCTCTTCGGATAAAAGGTTCATCTCCTTGCCAGTTCACCCAAATGTCAGCATTGATCACACCTTTTTGATAGAGCTCGCAGAGTCTATCTGTTCCGGATGGGCAATCAAGAGAGGTCATGTAATACTTCCCTCCAAAGCTCTTAATGAGGTAACCGATTTCTTCAGAGTCGGTAGCGAAGACGATGGTGTCAAAGAAAGTGCATGTATGAGCTGCTTCCCAAACCCACTGAAGAAGAGGTTTTCCTTTGATGGAGATGAGCATTTTTTTGGGAAATCTTGTTGATTGCAGTCTTGCAGGGATAACACATGCAACTTTTTGAGAGCCGATCATAAAAAACCTTGGTAGTGAGTAACAGAAAGATTTTTTAGGAACAGCAATTTTTTTTCAATGAATTGTGTAAATTAATCAAGAATTTATTATAATTAAATAATTATTAGTTATTCTCCCAGGGAGACTTATGAAGGTTTTTCATTCTTTTGGACATCTTTTAGGTGGTACTTTACTTATCACAGGTACAACCATTGGCGTCGGTATGCTTGCACTTCCTGTTGCAACGGGGCCCGCTGGATTTGTCCCTTCGGTGATAGTGTATTTGGTATGCTGGCTGTTTATGCTTTGCAGCGGCCTTCTTCTTTTAGAAGTCTGCGTTTGGATGCCGAAGGATGCGAATCTCATAACCATGGCTCATAGGCTTCTTGGTCCTTGGGGAAAAGCTGTATGTTGGATCGTGTATCTTTTTCTATTTCTCACAGTCATGGTAGCTCACGTGCTTGGTGGTGGAGGTGTTCTAGTTGAGTTTTTTCAGGGATCTCTGTCTCCTTGGCTTGCGATGATCATCTATGTTGTAGCCTTTGCTCCGATTGTTTATTTGGGAGCACATTCGGTAGATCGCATGAATTTGATTCTCATTTCTGGAGTTGCGGTTACCTACTTTTTATTTATTGCTGTATCAATTGAGAGCGTCGACTTAGTGCTTTTGCAATATTCAGATTGGTCGAAAGCTTTTGTAGCAATGCCTGTTCTTTTCACAGCATTTACGTATCAGGTGATCATTCCAACGCTCATGACATACATGGATAGAAATGTCAAAAAGGTACGCTTAGCTATTATTTTAGGCTCGTCCATTCCTCTTTTTGTCTATCTTATCTGGGAATTTTTGATTTTAGGAATTGTTCCTGTGCATGGGAAAGAAGGGTTGATAGAAGCTGCAAAGAGTGGGCATTCTGCTGTGATCCCGCTAAAATATTATTTGGACAACCCAAAAATATTTGCGATTGGAAAATTCTTTGCTTTCTTTACGCTCACGGCTTCGTACGTTGCCTTGTCTTTAGCTTTTTTCGATTTCTTAGCCGACGGGTTAAAAGTGAAGAAAAAGGGGATAGGGAAATTTGGGCTTTGTGTCGCTATTTTTGTGCCACCTACCATTATCGCTCTTGTGAACCCAAGTATTTTCTTAGTAGCTCTTCGTTATGCAGGGGGAATTAGTATCGCTATTTTATTTGGCGTGTTCCCGCCGATCATGGTTTGGGTCGGAAGATATATCAAGCAGTACAAGGAAAGACATCCGATGCTTCCTGGTGGAAAAATTATGCTAGGAGTTCTTTTGGCACTGGTGTCTATTGAGCTGCTTGCTGATCTGATTTCACAATTTTAGAGATGATGCTTTTAGGTGGGAGAACGTAGGAAGCTTGTCCATGCTTGCTGCAGATTTCCCTCCATTTTTTGACAATCTGCGCAGCAAGTGGAGCTCCTTCTCTTCCCGATTTCGCAAAGCGCAAGTACACTATAACGACAAGTTCGGGGTTCTCCCAATTGCGAGCCTCTGGATAAGAAATCCCCGCAAATCCTACGTGTGTCATCATTTCAGCAGAGGTTTCACTATCAAGAGTTTGTTTATGTAAGATCTGAGCTGTTCCTGTTTTAGCTATGAGCTGATGCTGCAGGTGCGTGTAGTTGCTAATGAACTCTTGTGGAATGCTTCCCCTGGCAAATGTACCAGGTCTTGCTGTTCCTCTCGGACCATTGATAACAAGCTCCATCCCCTCAAAAAGCATATGACGGACTTCTTCTGGTAAGAATATGGATCGTTTTACGTCAGGCGTTGTATAGGAAATCGAAGACTTTTGATGACCTTGCAGGGCTTCTGTAAATAATGGAAAATCAATCCCAACTAAAGAGAGAGAATTTTGGAAAGGATAGTGCTTTGTAGCAAAAAGACGATCTAGTTCTCTCTGGGGCTCTTTCCCTGCCATAACTTGTACGATCTTGGGTGTAAGCACAGACCCGTTGTTTGCAAGAGAGCCCATCATGACAGCAGATTGAAGTGGTGTTACGACAAGAGAGTGCTGTCCGATAGCGAAAGCGTACAATCCGGTTCGATTATATGAGAGGTCATCGGGAAGGATCCCGCGGATTTCCCCGGGGAGTTCAATCCCTGTTTTTTCTCCAAACCCAAACTCTTTTGAAGCTTTGATTAGATTTTGTGGATCTTGAATATGCTCGCCGGCAAGAAGTGAAAAATAGATGTTGCTTGATTGCTCAAGAGCCCCTTTTAAATCGATACGTCCAATATTATGCTGAACTCTCGGAAGCATACCGCCTTTATACATACGGGGGATAGCTTCTCCTTTTTCTGAGTATCCCATGATCTGGCGGCCGGACGTTTTATGATAGGATCCTTGCATTTGGTCGGTTATGATAAGAGGATTTAAGCTTGTTAAAGAGATAGATTCATTCAACTCTTTCATGCTTTCATATCTTTCAACAAGAGCTTGATAGGCAACGACAAGCTTATAAACAGATCCCAATGGGGTAGATTGACGAAACGCTTGTGATTTTCCATATCCCAGTCCATTTTTTGGATAGAATGCGGCCGCTAAATCCTTTTCCAGTTGCATGCCATTTCTTTTTGGCAAGGCCTTATATTTGCCATAAAGAGGATCATTCAGCTCTTTGAAAGGACGCATTGTTGCTAGATACTCCTTTGTTAATGCAGAGTCTAAAGAGGCCATGTGCTTTTTAAGAGTTTGTAATGAAGAGGAAAACTCGATCTGAAGAGGAGTTAGTGCATCGCCGTAGGTTTGTAAGGATTTGATCTCGTCAGAAGAGACGTCCGCTTTTCCCAGAAGTTGCAAGAGCAGGTCTAATCGATTTTTTAGCCAAAACTCTTTAAACATTTTCCTTTCCATCGCTTCAGCATAATCGAGATACGGTTTTGGATATTTTTTGTTTTTTTTCTCCTCAATTCTTTTCTCTTTTAAATAGTCTTTAAAAGAAGCCTCTCGCCAGACCTTAAAATCGGTTTCATGAAATACTGCTTGTGCTTTTTGGTAGAGAGCCTGTTCTAAAGGATGGATAAGCCTACAAATGCCGCGGTATTCTGAAATAGACTCTTTTCCGATTTTTTCAAGGAGCTGCACCGAAAACCGATCTTTTGCTACGACAAGTTTGCAAAGATCTAGAAAAAGAATTTTATCATCGTTATGGGCTACATGGGAGAATAATCCGTTGATATACTTTCTTCTTTCGTGGACATATTCGATATTTTTATCAAGGTGCTCAGCAATCTCTTGTTTTTGCTCTGCTGAGGTCTTATTCGAGCTTTGAGGGTCATTGGGAAAAAGAGTGTCTACTAAAGCGCTCATGCTATCTTGGCCAGAAAGAGTGAGAAGACTTTGCATTTCTTGCTGGATAAAGAAGATTGTGTTGATGTCGGAGACGCTTTGAACAAGTTTCTTTATGGATGTACTCGGAGCTAAAATTGTCTGCAGGTAGTAGTCCCAAGAGAGGGACTCAGTTACTTCTTCAAACGTATTTTTACTGTAGTTGTAATACTCTTTTGAAAGAGGCCTTTTCCCATCCCATACTTCGGCGATATAGGCCTCACTTTCTATCCACTGTAAGATGTTATGTTCTTTTTGCCTTTTCTTCTCGAAATCTTGACTGGGAGCAAAATCATTGGGATCAAATCTTGGATAGGAGGCAAGAGTTACGATTTCGCCAGTTTGAGGAAGCATAGCAACAATGGCTCCTCCTTTGATCCAAGGGAAACGACTTTCCTCTCCTTTTTTGAGTGGTGCATCATACTGTGAGAGTAACTTTTCCGCATATTCTTGAAGCTCAGAGGAAATACTCAGTAAGATGCGCTGTCCAGCAATCATTTTACGAGATCCTGGCAGCTCTCTAAGAAAGTTGCCCTTTACATCGACTTCGTACTGTTTTTTCCCGTAAAATCCTCTTAACTCTTCATCGAATACTGATTCAACGCCCGCCTTCCCGACTAGGTCATTAATCGTATATGCTTTTTCTTGCAATTCGATGAGCCTTTCTTTCACTTCCATAGGTGTAGAAAATCCTACAGGGAGAAAAGGGAATTCCCCCGCTTCTCGCATTGCTAAATAATTTTGTAGCTCCTTTGTCTCGGTCGCAATTTTTTGATACTGTTTTTGATGGATCGCTCCCATGTATCCTAATACATCGCAGCCCAGTTTCCCTTGAGGATAGACTCTTTTAGAAGATTTTTGCGTATGAATCCCAAGGAAATCTTTCTCAAGCATTCGTAGAAGATAGTATTGTTTTTCGGTGATGTTTTCTTTGATCACAAACGGAGTTTGTGGAAAAAGACTGGCCCTACAGTGAATGAGATCTTCAATCACAGCTGGGTTCATGTCTAGTATGTCGCCTAGCTTTTTTGAAAGCAGGGTAATATGTTCTGACCTGGGCTGTGTTTTGATTTTTTTTCCACTAGGATCCTTTTTCCAGGTAACGCTTGGAATTTGCTTGATCTGCCCATAGAGTATTCCTGCGTTGTATTGGATTTTATTCATCGCTAAGGGAATATTGAACCGGTCTCGAATGGTTGCTCTTTCAACTTGTTCGATCACAGTGCGCACTTGCGGCTTTCTAGATAGCTGCAAGTAATGGTCATGTTGAGATACAGATAAATACCATACGCGGATAAAAATTAAGACAAGCGCCAAAAAAAGAATGTTTAAAACGCGGTTGGCTTTTACAGAAATTTCATGATCATTGAGCATATTGAAGAGCTTGTTTTCAGAAAACGCTATGCTATCCTATGTACAATGTAGTCGTATAGAGTTTTTCTTTAAAGAGTGAAAATGGATCGGTAGGTCTTACGCTGAGAAAAAGTTAACTCTAGCCTTAAGTCTTATAATTTTGAACTTATATATCTTTGAAAAACTTCAGGAGCTGCTTCTTCGTAGGTTTGTGGCATATGAGCTTCCCATGTACTTGCGGAGACAACTGTTTTGACAACAGTTGCAATGATGACCTGATCGGCTAAATAGGTATACTCACGCATTGCAACGCGCTTTTCGAATGAGGGAGAGTCATTTGCAGAAAATAATAAAGGTTCTCCTACCGAAGAAAAACCTAACCTGCCAGGTGTAATCAATCTAGGAACGAGATCCTCCGAGCAAGTAAAGTTCAAATGATTGCTTTTTCCGATTTTATTTGTGTAGTCTTGAGCTGCTTGTTCACTTAAAATATTCATGCTGCTAAAGGTTAAAACCCCGATTCTATCAGGTGTGAATTTGTGCGCTAAGTAAGCCGCTACAAGGGTTGCAAGTCCCGATCCGCGGCTATATCCTTCTATGATAAAAGTCAAATCTTTGGGCTGTGTTTCAGAGATTTGTGAAAAGTAAGTTGTATGATCTACAATCGTTTTTTTGATTTTTGTAAAGGCCGAGTAAATTCCTGCATGGACTTGCCCTTCAATTCCTATATCGCCTAGTGAAGCCTTTCTCATATTGATGCAGGAAGCAATTTCCCAAGCGCTATTTACACTCCCTCGAAAAGTGACATGAACTACATTTCCTTGCATTGTCATTCTGCCAATGGGTCTATCATCTTCGATGATAGGATTATGCCCATAGTTGCCTTGGAAGACTGATCTAAGGCGCCTTAGACTTTGCGCGATATCTTCACGGGACATAGACCTGAAAAAATCTGTGGAGCTAGAAGTAGATTGTGTAGTCATAACATCGCCTCTAAACAAATTTTTTTTAACATTTTACTCAATACGCATTGCTTTATTCGACCCATTCATTTTGAATATTTTGTTTAATAAAATGAACCGTAAAAGGAATGAACTGGTTCCTTAGTTTGCGCTGCGTCGCTGGGAGCACCATTGGATCATATTGAATTGTTCTAGTTAGGTTATGTTTATAGGCTAAGGCCGATAAACAAATTTCGTCTGGCTCAAGAGAGAGAGTAGGGATTACTTTTTCCGTTTCATTCATCCAATCAGTGAGAAAACTCGAAGCTGCAGCATCTTCTGAGTTAATGCCGATTACATCGCCAAGAATATGGTTGACGGCTTTGGGGTTTGCAACACGCAGCGCTTTTAACACTTCGCTTTCGACTAGGTTTTCTCTGAGAAGATCGTCAAGAGTAGTGTTGTTAGTAAAGAGAAAGTAGCCCAAATACTCTGTTACTTTAAAGATGGTATCGATGTTCGTAATGGGATACATACGAGCATCGAGCCAGACAATAGACTTGTAGCCTAAATTTTTGGCTTCCATTATCGCCGATACTTTCCATGCATACGGAATATGGCAAAGTTTTAGACCTCCGAACTGTAGGTTAGGATATCCACCGATTCGGAGTATAACGTGCCCGGAGAATTGAATTTTCTTTAGTCCTTCCAAAACTTTTTTTACGGATTGGGGATAGCTGTCGTTATAAGATCCGTAAAGAACTACGCATCTGCTTTTGTCATGAGGACTACTGTTTAGATGATGTACTTCGTAGATCGGAGGTTCATTCTTGTAGCCGATTAATTTGAGTGTTCTACAATTTTTATGCCAGCCTATATCTTTTGTTAGCGGCAGAGGTGGGGGTAAGGGATGAGGGGCTTTTAATTTAGTAAAGGCATCGAGGTAAGGTCTGTCTCCTACTCGTAAAAATTCTTCTAACTGCGCATATTCTTCTGGTGTCGGGGAAGTGATGTCGGGGAGCTCCGAAAGAATTTTATTTACCTCCTCTTCTCCTTCATACGAGTGCCCAGAAAATGGGAGGAGGCACAGGAGAAGAAATAAACCAAATTTTATGGGGTTTATGCAAAAAATAAGTTGTTTTAGGTGTTTCGTTTGCATAAATTCATCTCCAAATTAGGTTCAGTTGAGTAAATAAGCGTGTTTCTGTTTGTAAAAGCATTTTTACCTATTTATCAAAAATCTTCCAGAGCAAAAGTGAAGGGAGATACAAAATCTTTGGATAAAATTTTTTGTATGTGTTTTTTAGAGAGAAATCAGAAGTTCTCAAGACCTCTTTACGTAGCATTTGAGGCCTATCTGTAATAGTTGTTGAAGAAAAATGGGTATTTACAGTACAAATTTACTGAATTTTGAGCGCCTGTAGTTCAATGGTAGAACCGTAGCCTTCCAAGCTACTTGTGTCAGTTCGATTCTGATCAGGCGCTTTCGTTTGAAAAGGGAGTCACTTTTTCAATCAAAACTCGGATTTATCAAACAAAAATATTAACCAAGACCGAAATCTTCTCCTCAGGAGGGGATGCCGTCGTCAAAACTTAAAGGGACAAGGCTTGGCAACTACACAAGAAGTCACAATAAAAGATTTATTAGAAAGCGGAGCTCATTTCGGGCACCAAAAACACCGCTGGAATCCAAAGATGAAACGCTTCATCTTTGAAGAACGCAATGGTATTTATATCATTGACTTAGCGAAAACAATGCAGCAAATTCGTAACGCTGTACAAGCTGTCGCTGCAGTTGTTGCAAAACGCAAATCCATTCTTTTTGTCGGTACAAAAAAGCAAGCCAAGAGCGTTATACGCGAATGCGCTGAGCAAGCTGGCGAATTTTATATATGTGAACGCTGGCTTGGTGGAACACTCACTAATCTAAGCACTATTCGTCAATCCGTCAAAACTCTAGAGCGTATTGAGAAAAAGATCGCTGCAGGCGTAGGATTTACAAAAAAAGAACTCTCTCTTTTAAATAAAGAGCAAATCAAACTAGATCGCAACTTGTCGGGAATTCGCGCAATGCGCAAACCTCCAGGACTTGTCATTGTAGTGGATCCAAGCAAAGAGCATATCGCTGTTGCAGAAGCAAAGAAACTTGGAATTCCTGTGATGGGACTTGTTGATACGAACTGCGATCCAGATCCAATTGATTATGTTATTGCATGTAATGATGATGCTTTAAAGAGCATTAAACTCATTCTCCAAGCTATTACTCAATCCATCATTGATAAGAAAAACGAGCTTTTTGTAGGAGGCGGTAAAGAAGTCGCTTCTGAAGAAGAAGGCGAGGAAGGCGAAGAGCGCACTTCCGAAAATCGTTTTCCAGATGACAAGGAGTAAGAATGAGCGCGAAAATTACTGCCGAATTAATTAAAGAGCTCCGCGAAAGAACCGGCGTTGGTATGGGCAAGTGTAAAGAGGCCCTAGAAGAAGCTGGTGGAGACATTGAAATGGCGATCGACAACCTTCGTAAAGCTGGTATGGCTTCTGCTGTAAAAAAAGAAGGCAGAGAGACGAATGAAGGACTCATTGGCTTTGCAGAAAATGCAAATGCAGCTTCTTTTGCTGAAGTGAATGCAGAGACAGACTTTGTAACACAAAACGAACGCTTCAAAGGGTTTTTGGAAGATGTGTGCAAAGATGCCCTTGCAAGCAAGCCAAAAGATCTCGAACAATTTTTGCAGCAGAAATACAGCAAAGACCCTTCTATAACAATTGATCAGTACCGTGCTTTGATCGTACAAAGCTTAGGGGAAAATATTAAAGTCAGCCGTGTTCTTGTTCTAGAAAAGAGCAAAGACACATCGGTTGGTATTTATTCTCACATGGGTGGAAAAATTGTTACAGCTGTTGTCATTGAGGGCGCTTCTGGACTTGAGAATCTTGCAAAAGATATCGGTATGCATATCGCAGCTGAATCTCCAGATTTCTTAAAACCTGAAGAAGTTCCAGCAGACATTCGTGCTAGAGAAGAAGAGATCGCAAAAAGTCAAGTTGTTGGCAAACCTGCGAATATTATTGATAAAATAGTGGAAGGAAAAATCAATGCCTTCTACGATCAAGTTTGTCTACTTAGACAAAAATATGTAAAAGACCCTTCGATTTCTATTACACAACTTTTAGAGAGAGAAGGTAAAAAAATCGGAAAAAATCTCACTATACGAAGCTATATCCGTTGGCAGATAGGGGGATAATTCCAAAGGCAAAATTCCATGAAAGAAAAAACTTCCTCTAAGCGTGTTTTGCTCAAAATCTCTGGAGAAGCTCTGATGGGTTCAGGAGATTTTGGCTTGCAGCAAGAAGCCTGTCATGACTTAGGTCTCGCGATCAAAGAGGTCCATGAAAAGGGCGTGCAGCTTGGAATCGTAATGGGTGGAGGGAATATCTTTCGTGGAATTCAAGCAAAAAAATTCGGATTTGAGCAGACGCCTGCAGATCATGTAGGCATGCTCGCAACATGCATCAATGGTTTAGTTCTTCAGCAAACCCTGCTTGTCTTAGGCTGCAAAGTCAAAGTCATGAGCGCTCTTCCCTTTAATGGAATCATGGAAAACTATTCTTGGCTTATGGCCAATGAATATTTGGAAAATGGTGTTATCGTTATTTTTGTTGGGGGAACAGGGAATCCCTATTTCACAACCGATACCGCAGCAGCTCTGCGAGCGAGTGAAATCCGCGCTGATATTCTTCTGAAGGGCACCAAAGTCGATGGCGTGTATGACAAAGATCCTATGAAATTTCCTGGGGCCAAAAAATATCCAAAACTCAGCTATGAAGATGCTTTGACCCAGAAGCTCAATGTAATGGATGCGACGGCAGTCGCTCTTTGCCGCGAGAATAAAATCCCTATCTATGTCTTTAATCTGCTAAAAAAAGGATCCCTCGTCGAAGCGATTTTTCAAAAGACCGGCGGATCACTTGTGGAAGGAGAATAAAATATGAGTATTGTCAATCAGACCAAAGCTAAGATGCAAGCGACTGTTGAGCATTTTAAGCAGGAAATGAAAAGTTTGCGAACCAATAGGGCCAACCCAGGAATCCTAGATGGCGTCATTGTGGAGGCGTATGGCGCTTCCATGCGTATCAAAGAGCTGGCAACGGTCACAACTCCAGAAGCTAGACAAATTTTAATTAGCCCTTTCGATCCAAAGACTGCTGGAATGATTGCAAAAGGGATTGAAAAGGCGAACCTTGGATTGCAAGCGATCCATGACGGGAATGTTGTGCGTGTTATGGTTCCTCCTATGGATGAAGCTATGCGTAAAGAGATCGTCAAACAAGGTAAGAAAAAAGTTGAAGACGCAAAAGTTGCTATTCGAGAAATTCGCCGCAAGAATAATGATCTTATTCGTAAGCAAAAAGCGGATGGCGAAATCCCAGAAGATGTAATGAAAAAGACGGAAAAAACGATCCAAGAACTCACTGACGACTTCTGTAAAGAGATCGATACCCTCTTTGCTGTAAAAGAAAAAGAGGTTCTTACCGTTTAATCTCTTGAAAAAAAAGAGAGGGGTCAACTAGAATTGCCTCACCATTTTATATGACAAATGGCCCCATCGTCTAGGTCGGTCTAGGACACCAGATTTTCATTCTGATAACAGGGGTTCGAATCCCCTTGGGGTCATTTCTTTGGGAGACATTAGCTCAGTCGGTAGAGCACCTCACTTTTAATGAGGGGGTCGATGGTTCGAGTCCATCATGTCTCACCATTTCTTTCTTATTTCAATCTTAGATATGAGTAAAAAGTTACAGACTATCCTCTTAGGATAAATTATGTTACCAAGTCACAGAAAACCAACTTCTCCAGGAAAAATTTTACTAGAAGAATTTTTACATCCTTTGAATCTTACTCAATTTGATTTTGTGAAGCATTTGGGTGACTCTTGGACTAAGGCTAAGCTTAATGCACTAATAAACGGGAAACGTCCCGTAACAGAAGAAATAGCGCTAGATTTTGCTGATGCGTTAGGTACTTCGCCAGAATTTTGGATTGGTTTACAAACTGATGTTAATTTATGGGAAGCAGCCCAGAAGGGAAAAAGTAGCAAGGATTCAACCCAAGCTTATTAGAATTTCTAGTTTACATAGAAGAAAAACTAAGATTTAAAAAGAGACGATTTTTCAAGAATAGTTCAAGGATGCCTAACCCATTCCAGGCGAACAGCTTCGATATTGGAGAGCACAGCGGATTGTACCGTTTACACGCAGGGTGCAAT
>JABEVM010000011.1 GCA_013041585.1 Chlamydiota bacterium | reverse complement strand
TCATGCAGGGTATTTTACTAGGCTAAATGCTCTTATTGATGGAAAGCCAGAAGCTGATCTTTCGCTTAAAGATTTAGTGATAAAGTCTTCAGGAGGAGTATTTAATAATGCGGCTCAAGCCTGGAACCATACTTTTTTTTGGAATTGCATGTCTCCTTCAGGTGGAGGAAAACCAACGGGAGAGCTTCTTGAAATGATCACCAGAGATTTCGGAAGTTTAGAGGATTTTAAAAAGAAATTATCTGATTCTGCTGCCGCACTTTTCGGATCAGGCTGGGCGTGGCTTGCGAAAGATAGTACAGGAAAATTGGAAATCATGCCTCTTAGCAACGCGGATACCCCTTTAAAATATGGAAAAGAGCCTATCCTTACTTTAGATGTTTGGGAGCATGCCTATTACATCGACTATAGAAATCGAAGACCTGACTTTATTGAAAAGTTTTGGGATGTTGTGAATTGGGAATTTGTTGCCAAAACATGTTCTGCAAAAAAATAATCTAGAGGAATGGCAAGTGGCAAAAATGCCACTTGCCTATTCTTTAAAAATCGATTGTGATTCTTGCTGTAAGTCCATCTAAGCTTAACGTTCCCGTATTGATAAGGGTTTCTTTTGCTTGAGAAGGTGGGTTCGCTGTAGAGCGGAACGTTTCTTGAACATTGAACCAAGCATTGACTTCATATCCTGCAAAAATTTCAAAACGGTAGGCCTTTGTGTTTTTCTGCCACGAAGGACCGAGCAGTACCTGTATATTGTACGCAACTCTTGTATCTTCATAGTAAGCGTTGCGAAAGGGGATACTTGTATTATGCAAGCCGTCAGGATTGAAGGTCGTTTTTTGGAGTGCATGATTATGATAGCGTCCTAAAAAAAGACCTGTTGATGCTTTTCCTGATAAGAACATGTGAGCAAAATCAAGGTACCAGTCCATTGAAAATCCACCTTGAATACCAACGCCCCAATAATCCCATTTACTGTTCATTTTTGTGACATTATGGTTTGAATCAAAATACCTGACATTCCATTCTTGATTCATCCAGGTTCCAGCAAGTCCGCCGAGTAATCTCATTCGTAAATGGGGATTAGGATTGAAAACCCGCGTTGCTTGGAACTCTGCAAGATTGTAGTTAAAATGAATGGCGCTTCGAGCTTTTTGCATGGGGTCTGTAAAAATTTGAGGCCAGGTTCCATTTAGAAATTGATCTGCTTCATTCGGTTTATAGGCTGTGTTAGAGCCGTGAGAATCCAGCCAGGTATATTCTGCTTTCATTTCCCAAAATTTGGGGGCATTAAAATAGCTAAGAGCGACACGCAAACCTGGCGTCCAATCAAATTTTGCATTTTTATACGAACCTTGCGCAAATGCTTCATTAGGTCCCCAAGCGGGGCCGTTCATGCGAAGAGCGTAATCTAAATTACTTTCTCTGACTGCCCAATATAAAAATTCTGCGTTGACTGATACAACTTCTGCGTTGATTTTATAAAGATCCAGAGGAGGAGGCGGTGTTTGAGTATCAGCTTGTGCTGATAAAAGGGTTGAAGTTACAAATAAACTCAGTAGAGTGAGCGAAAACTTTTTACATTTCATGGTGGTGTTTCCAAGGTGGATCTTTTACCCGCACACTAATAATAAAAATTTTTTTAATCAATGGAAAAATCTCTCCATGAATTGAGCGTTCAAAGAGCTGTAACATTTTCTGCATGGCTTACAAACCATGCAGAAAATATACGCTTAATTTAGCTGCTGCTAATAGGGATAGTACTGATTATGTCTGCAAGCCTTTTTGAAAGAGATGAGATTTCTTTTTCTAGTGAGAAATCATCCGAAAGAAGTGATGCGATTTCGTTTTTAAAATCGTGCACATCAGTTTGGAATCTACCTAATTCAACTTGAAGAGATTCAACAGTTGCGATTTCAAGTTTTTTTGCAGCCTCCGAAGTTGGGGAATCTGCTGATAGAACTTGCCAAAGATCATCATCGGATTTTGATCCTAGCTGAGATGACTCTTCTGACACTAGAACACTTCGGATTTGTTGAAGAAATCGTTTTCGTGTTTCTTCGAGTTCAGCATTTTTTCTAAGAGTTCTTTGCACCCTTTCTTGAAAACTTCGGAATTTTTCGTGAAACGAATCAATTTGTGCATTGATAGGTTGTCCTTCTATTGTAGCAGGAGCGCCTCCTACATCTAGAGAAGCTCTTCGAGAAGTTTCTTGAGAAGACAAAACAATAAGCTCAAAATCTTGCTCTTGCCTTTCGAGTTCTTCCTTTTTTCTGATAAGTTCTTGTACTTCTCCTCGAAGTCCTACGATTTCATTTTTAAGAGCTAGGATAATCAGGCGCAATTCACCTTCTGGCGTGGTAATGGAATCTCTTGCACTATGTAGTAACAAATCTACTGTTCTGCTTGGAGATAGATATTGTGATGAGGTTGGTGATAGATCATCTCTAGGTGGGGGAGAAACTTGAGTTGATGTGTCCCTGTGCGGTAGAGTCGGTCTTTCAAAAGAAGGCGGTCCGATAAATGAAGGGGTTGATGTGGAGGGAGGTTCTAGTGTTTGCATTGATGCATCTCGAAGAGCTTGCGATTCTTCAAGCGTATTTTTTATCTTTTGGAGATGAAGATATGTTGATAATGTGATGAGAGTCATTCCTCCAAAAGCGATCGCGTGGTCTCTTTTTTTTGAAAAAATCGAAAGAAAAAGGCCTGCAACCCCAATGACAGTTGCTCCTACTAAACCAGATTCAGTAAATGAGGAAGAGATCTTTTGAAGTAGGTCCTTCGAATTTCGATCAGGTGGTGTGAATTCATTTGAGCTTGGAAGAGCTCGAGGTAAAGTAGGGACAATTGTTCGTATACTACTCGAACTGCTTGAAATTCCTTGAATCATTTCACTTGATCCTGAAGTTCCTCTCGCCAAGTATTCTGTAGATGATCTTGCGCTTGTAGCCATAGTAGCCTCCATTGTTTGGTTTATTTAATTTTTACTAATTTATAAAACAAGAAAGTCGAAAAAGCTTGTTATCCTAAATTCGCATCCTAAAATGAATATCATTTATTTAAAATATCTTTATTTTATCTTCATATGAAATTTGATAAGTATTTACTCTATTTTTTAGAAAAACAGCGCAAGAATGAGCTGTGAGAGGGATGAGAAAATTACTGAATTTTTTTAGGGAAACAAGGATCCGCTTTGCTGAATGAGTTTAGCGATGAGTCCTGTCCAGCCCGTTTGATGAGAGGCCCCAAGCCCCGCTCCATTATCCCCATGAAAGTACTCATTAAAAAGCAAATATTCACTCCAATTTGGATCTTCTTGGAGTTTTTTATGTCGCTCGTAAATGGGTCTTTTCCCTTCGCTATCTTTCATAAAAAGCTTGATTAGCCTTTTGGAGAGTTCTTGGGAAATTTCCCATAAGGTTAGAAACTTCCCTGAACCCGTTGGGAATTCAACTTTTAGCTCATCACCATAATAATGGTGAAACTTTTGTAGCGATTCAATAAGTAGGAAGTTCATTGGCATCCATATAGGGCCGCGCCAGTTAGAATTTCCACCAAATAGGCCGTTGTTAGATTCTCCCGGTATATAGCTCACTGTGTACGTGTTACTATCACAGGCTAGAGTATAAGGGTGTTTTTCGTGATATTTAGAAACAGAGCGAATTCCATATTCGGATAAAAATTCATTTTCATCGAACATGTATTGTAAGATTTTTAACAGTTTATCTTTTGTGATCAGTGCCATCAACCTTCTATCCCCAACTCCTTGCTCGTGCATGCAGGCCATATTTGCAATGATGTGAGGACGTTTTTTTGAAAACCAATCAACCCTTCTGCTAAAGATAGGAACTTTGACCATACTTTCTGGTTCTATTGTTTCTACAGCAAAAAGAGGAAGAAGTCCTACAAGAGAGCGGACTTTAAGGGGAACTATTTCATGATTTGGAAGATGTAAGACGTCATAGAAAAATCCATCTTCCTCATTCCATAGAGCTTGCCCTTGGCCTCCACAATTTGTCATTGCTTGCGCAATGCGCAGGAAATGTTCAAAAAACTTTGAGGCGATATCTTGATAGAATGGTTCCGTTTGTGAGAGCTCAAGCGCAATTTTCATCATGGTAATACAATAAAATCCCATCCAAGCAGTCCCATCAGATTGATCGATGCGGCCGCCAGTTGGGAGCGACCTACTGCGGTCGAACACACTGATATTATCCATTCCAAGAAATCCACCTTGGAAGATGTTATTGCCTTCTTTATCTTTTTTATTGATCCACCATGTGAAGTTGATCAGAAGTTTGGTAAAGATCCCTTTCAAAAAATCTAAATCGTTTTTTCCTTTCTGCTTGGCATCAATTTTATAACAGCGCCATGCTGCCCAGGCATGTACAGGTGGGTTGACATCAGAAAAGCTCCATTCATACGCTGCAAGTTGCCCGCTTGGATGCATGTACCATTCTCTTGTCATGAGAGTCAGCATCCTTTTTGTATAGTCAGGATCGATAAGAAGAAGAGGAATGCAGTGAAAGGCTGTGTCCCAAGAACAAAAATAGGGGTATTCCCATTTATCAGGCATGGAAAGGACATCAAAATTAGTTAAATGTTCCCATCCATGATTTCGCGCTAGAGATCTATTTTTATCTGGAGGAGGTAAGGCTGGATCCCCTTTCTGCCACTGCAAAATATCATAATTATAAAATTGCTTATTCCACAGCATGCCTGAAAGGGCAGCTCTTTGAATTTTTTTTAAATCTTTATTCAACGTTGGTTTTTGGACAGATTTATAAAACTCTTCCATTTCTTCCACGCGTTTTGCCAAAATGGCTGCAAAATCTGCAAAAGGATTGTTCAGAGCATTTTTTGAGAGCCTAAGTTGTATAACACGCTTTTGCCCACCAGGAATGATCTCTTTATAAATTGCGCAAGCTTTTGTCCCTTCTTTTTTGGGATTGACAGCGGAGGTTTCCCCATTGATTAGATATCTATGAAAAGCATCTTTTACAAAAGGCGCTCTGTTAGGCGTCTTATAAAGTTTTTCATAGTTAGTTTCATTTTCTGTGAACACAAGCTCTGGATTTTCCTTTGCATACAAGTGATATTGTCCTTCTACAGGATGAGTAAGGAGGAGGGAAGAGGCGTTATCAGCGGTTGTCTCTGTTTGTAAAATAGGTTTTCCCGGTTCATCTCCTGTAGGGCCTTTTGGATATCCCCAAGCCCAAGTATTGCGAAACCAAATGGTAGGCAGGATGTAACAGAGGCTTTCCTTTTCACTACGGTTGATTACAGTAATTTGGATTACTATATCTTCTTCGCCTGCTTTGGCATATTCAACAAACACATCAAAATAATGGTTCTGATCAAAAATTCCTGTATCTACAAGTTCGTACTCCACATCCCCATAGCCTCTTTTCTGATTTTCTTCTGTAAGTTTTTCATAAGGAAAGGCTTCCTGAGGATATTTATAGAGCATTTTCATGTAGCTATGAGTTGGAGTATTCTCTAAATAGAAATAATACTCTTTTACATCTTCTCCATGATTTCCTTTAGGGCCTGCTAAGCCAAACATTCGCTCTTTCAGAATGGGATCATTTCCATTCCATAAAGCAAGCGAAAAACAGATGTGCTGATTACGATCACAGATTCCAGCTATACCATCTTCATTCCATCTGTATGTTTTCGATCTTGCATGGTCGTGGGGAAAAAATCCCCACACATCTCCATTTGAACTATAATCTTCTCTGACGGTCCCCCATGCTCTTTCGCTGACATAAGGGCCCCATTTTTTCCAGTTTGATTCACGGGCTCTGTAAGAAGCGAGACGATTGTGTTCTGCGGTTTGAAGCATGATTGTTATCTAATTTACCTTTGTACATTCCCTCTGCATAGCTTCTTAGAAAAAAATAGTCAAAAATAAAATCTTTTTTTTAAATTGGCAATGGATTACATGTTTATCTATAATGATTACATATTAAATTCCATGGAGGAAATTTATGAAAAAGAGAAGTTTTGCAATTTGTACGTTGGCCTTATTGTCAGGTTCTTTATTAGTAGCAAACGAGCCTGTAGCGAACGCTATAGAAGATGCGGCTACTTCGGCAATCGAGCAAGTAATTGAACATTCTGCTGCTGAAGTAGAACAAAGTCTAATTTCTGAAAGCTCTGAAATAGCAGACGCGCATGAAGTTGCTGCGAGTGACGATGATGCGAAGAAAAAGAAAGAAAAAGAGAAAAAAGAGAAAGAAGAAAAGAAAGAGAAAGAGCACAAAGAAAAAGAGAAGCAAAAAGAGAAAGAACACAAAGAAAAAGAAAAAGAGAAAGAGAAGAAAGAAAAAGAGAAACAAAAAGAGAAAGAGCGCAAAGAGAAAGAAAAACGCTAGTCTTATCTTCTTTCATACTATTTTCTGGTGCCGGCGTAAAAGTAGAGAAAAAAATTTTCTCTACTTTGCCAGCACTAGAAATTAGTCTTATAAATTCTTATAATTTCCTAAAGTCATCGGTCGCGCGAACCAATGCATCCAAGATTCCAACTTCGCTTCCAGCATGCCCTGCAGCTGGAATGATTTGCAAAGTAGCTTCAGGCCAAGCCTTATGAAGCTCCCATGCATTTTCAAGCGGGCATATCACATCATATCTACCGTGAATGATATAAGCTGGAATATGGCGAATTTTGCCTACATTTTCTATAAGCCAATTATCAGTTTTAAAAAAGGCGCTATTCATAAAATAGTGGCATTCAATCCGTGCGATTGCATCGGAGACAGAGTCCTTAGTAAAATCTGCAAATGCTTTGGCATCGAATTGCAGCTTTAATGTAGCAGCTTCCCAGCTTGCCCATGCTTTGGCAGCTTGCAAGCGAATTTCGGGGTTAGACGAAGTAAGCCTTTTGTAGTAAGCTGAAACAAGATCTTTTCTCTCTTCTACTGGAATAGGGGCTAAGTACTTTTCCCATTCATCGGGAAATAAATGATGAGTTCCAAATTGATAGAACCAATGAATTTCTTTTTTCCTACAAAGAAAAATCCCTCGTAGGATGAGTCCTTTTACTTTATCTGGATGTGTTTCTGCATACGCAAGAGAAATCGTACTTCCCCAGGATCCGCCAAACACAATCCAAGACTCTACTTGCAGAAGTTTGCGAACTTTTTCAATATCTTCAATTAAGTGCCAAGTTGTGTTGTTTTCTAAACTAGCGTGAGGAGTGCTTTTGCCACATCCTCTTTGGTCAATAAGAATGATCCGGTAGTGGCTTGGATCAAGAAACATCTCTGCGATGGGTTTGTGCCAGAACCAGGGCCCCCATGTAAAAACAAAATGGGTTTGCCTTTTGGATTGCCACTTTCTTCCCAGTAAATACTATGGGTTGCATCTACTTGTAAAAGACCTGAATGGTACGGTTCAATGGGTGGGTAACTAGTACGAAATTCTGCCATGATTTTTCCTATGCTCTAAAATTTTTTTTTAGATCATAAAAAAAAGAAGAGTTGTTCTCAAAACAAAAAACCCTTCTCTTTTGGAGAAGGGCTCCTTAATAAAGCATGGGGTAAGCCTAGTTATGAGGCTTGATCTCGTTTCTTTTTCAGTACTTTTTCGTAGGCAGCATCAAAAGGATTCCAGTTTTTTCCATATGTTACAGTTGTTTCGATGAGGGCTTTTCTATCTTGACTAGGCAAGCTAGCGATTTTTTTCACTGCTGTTAAAGGTACAGGGATTGTCACAGGAGATTGAAAGTTGCTCCTTCCAAAAGTAATGGCTACGCAACGAATAGAAGGTGCGTTGGAGTTCGCTTGGTGCGATACAGTAGCATGACTTCGATAAGAACAGTCTGAATGACCTTTTTGGGTATAGGCATCTGCATACTCTTTCACAAAAGTTTCAATTTCTTTGTCTGTTGGAGGGGTTTCAGGAGTTGCGACAACGGGAGCTGGAGTTACTTGAGTCGTCTCTTTGCGTGTTGTATTGGAAAGAGCATCACCCATGCGAGCTGCTTGTTCATTTTGTTTTCTTACCTTATCTGCCACTTGCTGCTCTTTAGAAGGGGGAGGCGACGCAGTGGGAGAAGCTGGCGCTGAAGTAGACCGATCTTTAGGTTTTGCAGGAGATATAGTTGGTAGCGGAGTTGGAACAGATTGAGCTCTTTGACCCCTCGGTTCTGGGGCTATAGAACTACTAGGAGAAGGAGAGCGCGTTCCGGGAAGAGACGCGGGTGCTGGAGATGAAGAAGAATTTAGAGCCCTTCGAGCTTCTTTTACAGAAGCGATTGCTTCATCAAGTAGCGGGATGGCATCATTATATTTACCTTTATTT
>JABEVM010000065.1 GCA_013041585.1 Chlamydiota bacterium | reverse complement strand
CGTTTTTATCCAGCGGCATAAGCAAATATTTTTTTCAATAAATCTACCCAATTCCGATGATCGTCAAAGCAAATGTTTGGCTTGTCGATCCACAAGACGAGGTAGCTGTAACAGTAACTGTATACGTTCCTGAATCTGAGAAAGCTACATTGCCCGAGATAATACCTGTATTAGGGTCTATACTAACACCTGGAGGTAGTCCTGTAGCAGAATAAGTCAATGGTAACGAGCTAGAGAAAGAAGAACTTACACCAAAGCTAAATGAGACTCCTGAGTTAAAAGTCTCGTTAGGAATCGCTATTGAAGTAGGAAGAGAGCAAGAAGGTTTATTGACAGGAACCTGAGTGGTTAACTTACTATCTGCAATCGCGAGCACAACCGGCACATAAACTGCTGGAGTAGAAACCCAATTTCCAAGGTTGCAGAATGCAGTAGAATAGCATTCTTGGTTACGATTCGGGCCTGTATCTTTGTTACCGTTAGATGTTGTAGCTTTATTGGAAGCTCTACAGCATCTTTCCGCTTTTGGACCAAAAGAAAAGCCGAGCTGGATTCCTCCTGCTACGACATTAGGAAGACCTCTTTTCCCCTCAGTAAAATTTCCATAGAGTCCGCAGTTGATCCCCCACGTAGAGAACATACAGTTCCAGTTTAGAACTCCTTCATAGAAATAAAATGGGCGTCTAAATTCAGCTCCGAGAGTAAGAGCAAGATCTTTTGGAAGTAATTGAGTTAAACTTAATGAAGAACCCCATCCGTTTGCAAGCTTGTTATCCTGCAATATTCGATGGTATTTTACGTAATCGTAATTGACATCAGCAGAGAAAAAAGCACATTGCCATAATCTTACTGTCGAACCTAAATATCCAAAACCCCCATCTGAGCCTGCAATGCGGCGATGAAGAGTTTGATTCGGCTCTGGATGTTTAGTTCCGAGTTTACGGTTAAATGCATGGGAATACGAAGTACCAGCGTCAATACTCTGAAAGAATGACGAAGGAAGAAGGTATTGATATTCTGTACCTAATGCATACTGGGAAACCCAGTCTTTTGAGTCCCCGTTTTCAAAATGATAACGAAGCTTTTGCACTAGGTATTCACCAGAAAGTTTCAAACGATGGCAAGGAGCAAGGTACACTCCATAAGTTCCACTTCCTCTAAAATTTCTTTCTCCAACTTCTCCAAGAGCAGAAAAAGCGCCGTAGTCTCCAATTTCTTGTGGAGTGATACTTAATTGTGCATTGGGAACTAAATAATTATCGGTAGCGGCTTCAAGCGAACAGATACTCGTAACTATACCGAGCAAAAAACAAATAAAAAATGAACGCATATTTTTTCCTTTTAAAACCAAGTGTTTAATAAAAAAAAGACTATAAATAATTGCAGAAAAAGATTGTACAAAAAATTTACATTTGCTGAAGCCTACAAAAAATAACATGCCTTTACCTAATCTTTTTCATTCCACAAAGACATCCTTTTCTTCAAATTAGCTTGGATTAACAAGTAATAATCACATCTTAAAATCGAGTTATCGACAATTTTATATTCAAATTAGTAATCGCTTTGATCTCTGTTATTTATGAAAGCACTCCCCTTGACAAATCGACGCAACTAATTAAAAAACAAACGCTTATGAACAAAATTTCATTTTCTTAACATCTCATTTACATTGCAAGGGTCACCCCATTTTGTTCAAAACCTCTCTATTTCCAAGAGCTTGTCTACATTTTTCCCACAAAAATCCGCAGCGTAATCTATTCCCAGCAAAGAGCTTATTTTGCAAATCGTATGTACAGAAAAGTTTTTAAACTGTTATCAATTGGTAAGACACTTAAAACAACCAACCATCCTCAATATCGCATGGAAAGTTACCTGTTCTCAGATCATTACGATTTAGTCACACCTGATGGAAGGATTACTCATTTAACACATATTGATAAGTCAACCGCGGAAGCAACTGTTTTTATTGAAAAAATTTCTCCGGCATTCGTCGGCTTTCAGATAGAAAAAGAGCGGGTGATTTTCAATATTAAAAGTACGTTAGCGCAGCTCGGATTAAACGGAATTGGCACAAATTATATTTTTGAGCCAAAAAACCAATGCGCCTATATCACTGTAACTTTGCAAGCACTCGATCCCATAGCAGTTAAGATTCTGGAGCACCTAGCTGTCGGCGCCTACATAGGTAAACTGTTTGCGGCGGATGAGCGCCGAAGAGTTCGCGATCCTGAATATTTACTTAGGATGTTTGGAAGAGCAGATAGATCAGGAAATCCTCTTTTATCTTTAGGAGGACTGCAAGGAAGCGATGATCTGATTTTAGAAAAAATTCAAGGAAGAGCGGTCGCTTTTATCTCTCTAAAAAAAGGGATCCTTGAATATGATTCTCAAATAGAAAATTTCATCCCGTCCCTGACAAAAGCTTTATTATATCCTTCTATTCGCACAAGAAATCTTCTGCAAATCCATCAAGTTCCCAATCCTAATAAAGAAAGGGAAGTGAAGCCTGGGAAGATTTTACTCGTACAAACCCCTCCTTTGCACATTCGTACTGTATTTGGAAAAGTAACAGAAGAACTTCTTCCCGAAGGATACCACCACACTTCCGCATCAGTACTACAACCAGATACAAGAGCGTCAGGAGATATCTATGAGCTTTTCGGGAATTCTACAAAAGGGTTCAATGATATCCCATTAGAGTTTTACACGTTAGAGCCGCATCGCGAACACGTATTTTTTGCAGACAGGGACCAACTTCAAGATTGTTTAGAAAAGCCTGACACTTTATTCAAAGCTTTTGAAACAGCGCCGATAAACCCAATCGCAAAAAAAGCAGCTGTATTCATCGTTAAGGGAGAACAACTCTTAAAACTTTCTGCATCTGATTGGATTATTAGAGAGCATCATAAAAACGAATTTCCAGGGCTAATCCATCCAACTAGACAAGCGCTCATGGTCGAAAGATATATTGAGCAACAACCCTCTTACCCATTTCTCAAAAGCATCGAAGATGGTTTGATTACGAGTGAAGGGATTTTACTAACCAGATATTTTCCTTCACCTTTAATGAAAAGAATGCTCATTAACGACATCATCCAAAGATTTTTGAAAGGAATTTATTTTCAGTTTCCTTCTCTATCTCATGGCAATTTCTTTTCTCACGAAGATCGCTCTTTCTTGCTCGATCTTGCTAAATTTGCCATTCCGGTCTATTGGGTCGATGAGTCCTCTGATACGATCCTTCAGTACATCCCAAGATCGGAAAAAGATTCAGGTATGTTCGTCCCACAAAAATCGATCCAGGATTTTCTAAGGGCTACTTTTTTTGGAATCTATGGATCCAATCTCATCGAAGGAGATTTTGAAAAAGAACTCACAGCTCTCCTTAAAGGTATTTTACAAATGAGAGAAGAGACAAATCATCCACTTTTGCAGAAAGGCACACCCGTTGCTTTAGTCACAGGAGGAGGCCCCGGGTCCATGGAGCTTGGCAACCGCGTTGCAAAGTCTTTACAGATTTTATCTTGCGCAAACATCATCGATTTTGGCGGGAAAGAAAATGATGTGATCAATGAGCAAAAACAAAATCCTTATATCGATGCCAAAATGACGTATAGACTTGATAGGCTCGTAGAAAGACAAGCTGAATTCAACCTTGATTTTCCAATACTCCTCAGCGGAGGGATCGGAACTGATTTTGAATTTACTCTCGAAGAGGTTCGAAGGAAAGTGGGATCTTCTCCTCCTTCTCCCGTTCTTCTATTCGGCGAAAAAAAATATTGGCAAGAGAAAATTACTACAAGATTCCAATGCAACCTAGCTGCAGGAACAATTAAAGGTTCTGAATGGGTCAGCAACTGCTTTTATTGCATTCAGACAGCAAAGCAAGGATTAGAGATCTATCGCAAATTTTTCCAAGGAACGTTGCCTATTGGAAAAAACGGTCCTGTCTTCCCTGACGGGTTTTGTGATACTTTTTAATCGAAGTTTAAATAATTTTTTTTGCAGATAATTTTTCTCTTTGTTTATAAGTGCGTTAACACAACAACTCTGATAGGCCGCCTCAAATGAAAATGAATGCTAAACTCGCATCGCTCGTAAAAACACTGATCTGTGCATGTCCTTTAGTCATCTTCGCAGATCAAGGTGAGATTTCTTCCGATCTTCCTGCAGAAGATAAAGAAGTGGCTCACGTAGGCCTAGAGACTTATCTCTTAACAAGAGCAGATAGCCTGCCTGTAGAAAATTTCGAAGACGCCACCGATCCCTATTTAGAAGGTTATATACAAGCTCTCATCGACATTCACTATAGTGAATTCGCTGTTTTGGTTACCGTCAAAGACCATAAAGTTACTCTTTCAAATTTACCAAAGAACGAACTCATTGCAAAGAGTATCGTGGAATTTGTCAAAGATATACCCGGTGTTAAATCTGTAGAAGTAGAAGAAAAACTTTCTGCGAAAGAAGAAGCTGCCAGAGCCCTTTATATTGAAAGACCAAGAGTCAACGGAATATGGTTTCCGGAATCAACAGTTCTTTTCGTTCCCCTCGTAGCTGATCCAAGACAACCGAGATATTCGATTGCATATCGTGGAGGAGATGCTGTCGTAGGGACAGTAGCCGCCGCAGTAGCGCTTGGTGATAACTTCCCTATCTTCCGTTGGAAAGATACATTCAGATGGCATGGCGACCTTCAAATCGGTATCGAAGCTGGGATCTGGGCAGTATTTAACTATCATGATATCCCACGAAAAAAAGATGGAGAATCTTGCGAGCTTGTCAACACAGATTATTATCTAGGCATCCCTCTTACTTACGCAGTAGATAAGTGGTCTTTTAGATATCGCCTGTACCATATATCAAGTCACCTTGGCGATGAGTTCCTAGTTAACAGACCTTATTATTTGGATAAGAGAAAAAATCCAAGCTTCGAAGCGATGGACCTATTTGCCGCCTATCAATTTACAAGTGGGATCCGCGGATATATCGGTCCGGGTATTATCTTACATAGCGACCACACCTACCCAATGAGAACTTTCTATGTCGAGTATGGCGCAGAATTTCGTTTCTTAGGCCACAAAGTAGACTACCACCAACTCTATGGAACCTGTTTCTTTGCTTTCCATATAGAAAACTGGCAGATCCGAAAATGGGAATTTGACGAGACTTTCATGCTCGGATACGAGCTGAGCAAGCTCCAAGGGATCGGCAGGAAAATGCGTATCTACATAGATTACCATAATGGATATTCTTATGAAGGCCAGTTCTTTAGAAAGCGGACCAGCTATGGAGAAGTCGGCTTCTCCTGGGGATTCTAAAAAACCCTTGCTTTGCCTAAGCCTCTTAGCGTATAGTAGTGCCCTCTCCGGGGCAATAGCTCAGTTGGTTAGAGCAGCGGACTCATAACCCGCTGGTCGCAGGTTCAAGTCCTGCTTGCCCCAAATTTCCTCCAGAGTTTAGACGTCAGTAGAAAAAATTTAAAGAATCGTGTTATTCAATGAATACACAAATAACACAAGTTTTTGATTTTTAAATATTTTGATCTCTAACTGTTCACTGGATTCAGCTGTTCATTATATATTGAACAGTTACGAATAATGAACAGTCAGGGAGTTGTAGAAGAAGCTATTTTATAAGCGCCACGTCATCGAAAATACATATCTCCTTATGAAAGGGAAGCTCAGCTCTAAGAGATTTCCATTTTAGCCAATTATAAATATTTTATTTGTATTTCACAGACAAAACACTTCTCTAAAAAAATCGGCGATCCTACTATGCAAAGAAAATGGAGCTGCAAATGAAAGTAGATAAAAATCTTATCATCCCTTCATTGAGCGGATTGCAATACGGCTACAACACTGCAGTAATTGCGGGCGCTTTGCTTTATCTCACAAAAACCTTTTCTTTGACCGCCCTTCAAGAAGGGTTCTTGGTTGCCATGGCAATGGTAGGGCTTTGTATAGCTGCATTTGCGGGAATTTTATCGAATGTCATTGGTAGAAAACCTTCCTTACTGCTAAGCAGCGGCTTCTTTCTTATAGGAGAACTACTTTGTGTATGGGCTCCTACATTTCCTATTTTGTTAGTGGGACGGTTTTTGGTGGGAGCTGGGTGTGGAATTGCCGTCGTTGTCTCCCCCATTTATCTCATTGAAATGGCCCCTGCAGAAACGAGAGGCGCCATTTTGAATCTCAACCAAATTGGAATCGCATTGGGCTCTCTCTTTGCCTATATTTGCAATTATCTATTCGAAGATTGGCGCATGATGTTTGGTGTTGCGATTCTTCCCGCTCTGATTCAAGGGGCGGGCCTTTTCTTCGTCCCAGAAAGTATTGATAAAGCCAAGCGATCGGAAGCTTCATGGAAACGTGTAATAGACCCTTCTTACCTTCCTCGCTTTAAAGTTGTGCTCGCTCTTTCTTTTTTTCAAGCTCTCTGTGGAAGCGCCGCCGTGTTCTTTTTTGCTCCAAGTGTATTTGAAAGTGTAGGTTTTGCCGATCCAAAGAGTTCTCTTTTAGCAACCATTTTGATTGGACTTGTCTATCTTTGCGCGATTCTAGTCTCTTTTTGGGTCATTGATAGGCTCGGGCGTCGTTTCCTACTATTTACATCCTTGTGGGGAATGGCACTGACTCTCTTTACTATTTTTCTTTTTCCAACCCCCCTTGTCACTTTGATCTGCCTTTTGTTTTATATAGCTTTTTATTCATTGGGAATGGGACCTGTTCCGCCGCTAGTGATTGGAGAGATCAGTCCTGTACAAGTACGCGGTCATGTAATGAGTCTAATGGGAATGATTGGATGGTCTGTAAACTATTTCATCACTTTAACTTTTCTTCCTTTGGTAGGGTATCTGACAGTAGGCGGTACCTTTCTTATTTACGCAGGTTTTTGTCTTATCGGATTTGGTTTTTTTTATGGATCTATTCCAGAAACAAAAAAGAAAAGTTTAGATGAAATCGACCGACTATTTAAGAAATCTAGATAAGGAAAGTGCATCCCTTGAGTTTTCAAGTGTTCCCTGTTTATGCTCAAAACTGAAGCACACTTGGCAAACCTGATTAGGAAGACAAAACCAAAACACGGTTTCTTTGTCTAATCGGGAAGTAATTGGCTTGCCAAATCTCTGGCGAGCTTTCCATCAACAGTATTGTTGATCTTCATGATGCTCTTCATGACAAGTCCCAAATCTTTTTTGGTCTTAGCACCAGAATCAGCAATCGCCTGTAAGACGATTTTTTTAGTTTCTTCTTGAGAAGGAGCTTTAGGTAAATACTCCTGTACGATATCCAGTTCACTTTTCAATTTCTGAGCAGCCTCGGGACGATTAAGAGTTTGAGCTTGATCTAGCGCATCTTGAAGGTTACTAAAGTATGTTTTGAATAGCTTTACAACTTCTGAATCGGGAAGACCTGCTCTAGCATCAACAGCCAATATTTTTGATTTGAGCATGCGTAGTGTGTCTAGTCTAAGCTGATTTTTACTTCGCATCGCCTCTTTAATATCGTGATTGATTTTTTCAATAAGCGTCATAACCCATCCCCTTGATTCATTTTTGTTACTACAGCTTAAATCAGTTTTTGATTTTCCCCAATCAAAAACCCTGGCTGTCTAAGGATGACTTACGCAAATAGCAAGGAGATGATTCAAATTTTATGTAAAATTTATGGATTCTGTTTTAAAAAAATATTTGCTACTACTTGAAAAAGAGGTAACGTATGAGTCTTTTTAAGTACAAGGCAAAGAGAGATCTCAAATCTTCTCACGAACCGCTCGCGAAAATAAAAAAGAAAAAAAGTTCTAAACTTGTTTTCGTTGTGCAAGAGCATCACGCAACTCATTTACATTATGACTTTCGACTTGAAGTGGAAGGGGTATTAAAAAGCTGGGCGATTCCTAAAGAACCTTCTACAGATCCAACTATCAAACGTTTGGCTATCATGGTAGAGGACCACCCCTATGACTATAAAGACTTTGAAGGAACAATCCCCTCTGGTTATGGCGCCGGGACAGTGAGCATTTGGGATAAAGGGACCTATGACGTAGATGGTGAAGATTCTGAAGAATCAGAAAAACTAGTCTTAGATGGATTAAAGAAAGGATCTTTTCATTTCTCTCTCAAAGGAAAAAAATTAAAGGGTATCTTTAGCCTCGTTCGTTTAAAAAATGCAGCCAAAAATCAGTGGCTATTCATAAAGAAAAAAGAAGAGAAAACGAGCTTATCTAAGGATTAAAACAACTATTTGACAAAGCGGAAATCTTAACTTACTCATAATCAATTTATTATATATTTTAAACACGTTTTTCCAACGAAAAAAGT